>CAZOAE010000001.1:0-11625 GCA_964577725.1 uncultured Erysipelotrichaceae bacterium
AGATATGGGTTATCCACCTTTAGTTACACCACTTTCACAAATGGTTGGTACTCAAGCAGTATTAAATGTTGTTATGGGTGAAAGATATAAAATGGTTGCTAAGGAAATTAAAGAGTATTTACATGGTAAATATGGTAAATGGCCAACTGCAGTTGATGAAGAAATTAAACACAAGATTATAGGTGATGATGAAGTAATTGAATGTCGACCAGCAGATTTACTTAAACCAGAATTCGAATCTTTAAAAGAAAAATATAAAGATATTGCTACTTGTGATGAAGATGTTTTATCTTTAGCGTTATTTGAAAATGTTGCTATTGAATTTTTAACTAAGAAGAATAATAAATCTTCTAATGATGATGAAGTTGAAGAATTCAATATAATCATTTAATAAGGAGAAAGTAGATGAAATATTTTAATTTTTTAGGAGCAGTTGAAGAAACTGGTCCAATTATGGATGGACATCTAAAATATGATTTTGGAAATGGATTAATCGTTTGTTTAGTTGCAATTTTAATTGTATTTTTAGTCTTATTAATTATTATTGGTTGTAGTTCTATTGTTTCTATTATCATTAATAAATTTGTAAAAAAAGAAAATAAAGATAAAATCGAAAAAACAATTGATAATAATTCATTAGTTGTTGATATTAATGATGAAGATATGGTCGCAGCAATTTTAGTTGCATCAATTGATTATCGTAATGAAATAAAAAAAGATGTAAAACTTATAAATATAAGAGAGGTTAAATAAATTATGAAAACATATAGAGTAAAAGTTAATGGAAAATTATTTGAAGTTGAACTTGAAGCAGTAAGTGAAACAACTGGTACTATTGAAAAAAGTACATCAACTACCCCTAGTACTTCTAATGAAAGTAGTTCAATTGTTGCTCCTATTTCGGGAAAAGTTTTACAAGTTAAAGTAAAAGTTGGAGATAGAATCTCAAAAGGACAAACAATTGCTATTATTGAAGCAATGAAACTTGAAAATGAAGTACCTTCAACAGCGGATGGAATTGTTCGTGAAATTAAGGTTTCTACTGGTAGTGAAGTTAGTTCTGGCGATACAATAGTTGTTTTAGGTTAATTATGGAAAATATATTTAATTTAATTTTAGAATTTTTAAAAAGTACAGGAATATATCTTTTTTTCCAAGATGGGGGCTGGAAAAATTTAATAATGATTCTTGTCGGTTGTTTATTCTTATTCTTAGCGATTAAGAAAAAATTTGAACCTTATTTATTAATTCCAATTGCTTTTGGAATTATCTTAGCAAATATTCCTAATTCTAATATCTTTGTTAAAGAAGGTCTTGATAGTGCTGGTAATGTTATTTTAAATAGTAATGGTGTCTTATTAGAAGGTAAAGAGTTAAGTGATGTTGTTGATTATCAATATTCTGGTTTAATAGGAATGTTGTATTATGGTGTTAAATTTGAAATTTATCCTTGTTTAATATTCTTAGGTATTGGAGCAACAACTGATTTTGGACCATTAATTGCTAATAAGAAAACAATGTTACTTGGTGCAGCAGCACAAATTGGTATCTTTGCTGCATTCTTCTTAGCGTTAGCATTAGGATTTAATTCTTTTGAAGCGGCTTCTATTGGTATTATTGGTGGCGCTGATGGACCTACTGCAATATTAGTTTCAACAAAAATGTTATCTCAATCTGGTGGTAATTCATTAGGATATCAAGCACCAATTGCTCTAGCGGCTTATTCATATATGGCTTTAGTTCCAGTTATTTTCCCACCTATTATTAGATTATTTACTACTAAAAAAGAAAGATTAATTAAAATGGAACAATTAAGAGAAGTATCAAAAACAGAAAAAATACTTTTCCCAATCATTGTTACATTAATTGTATGTTTAATCGTTCCAGCAGCAACTCCTTTAATTGGTTGCTTAATGTTAGGAAATTTGATTAAAGAATCTGGTGTTGTACCAAATCTTGTTAATACAGTTGCTAATGCATTGTTATATATTTGTACTATTTGTTTAGGCTTATCTGTTGGTGCAACTGCAGTTGGAACAACATTCTTACAATTAGAAACATTAAAGATTTTTGCATTAGGTATTGCTGCATTTATTATCGCTGCAATATGTGGTATCTTAGGTGGTAAAATTATGTGTGTATTAACTAAAGGAAAAGTTAATCCTATGATTGGTGCGGCTGGTGTTTCAGCAGTTCCTATGGCGGCTCGTGTTGTTCAAAAAGAAGGACAAAAAGAAGATCCATCTAACTTCTTATTAATGCACGCTATGGGACCAAATGTCGCTGGTGTTATTGGAAGTGCTATTGCTGCTGGTATTTTAATGGCAATCTTCTTATAATATGAAAGTAATTCATTTAAAAAAAATTGATTCAACATCAAGTTATTTGAAAAGAAATTATCATAAATTAAATAATTTTACTGTTGTATATGCTGACTATCAAACATCTGGACATGGAAGAATGAATAGATGCTGGGAAAGTAATAGTAATGATAATTTGTTATTTTCTATTCTAATTAAAAATCAAAATTTAATTAATAAATATAAAAATATTTCATTATCAATGGCTGTGGCTATTTATAATGTTTTGAAAAAAATGAAAATAGATAATGTTTCTATTAAGTGGCCTAATGATGTCTATGTTAATGATAAAAAGATATGTGGTATTCTTCTTGAAAGTATATCAAATGAACTTAATATAGATGTCTTAGTTATAGGAATAGGGCTAAATGTTAATCAAAAGAAATTTAATGAATTAAATGCTACATCTATCTATAACATTACTAATAAAAAAAAGAATATATTTTGGTTTAAAAATAAAGTTTTTAAAGAGTGTTATAGAATTTTAAATGAAATTATTAATGATGATTTTAATTATTTATCAATAGTAAGAAAAAATAATTATTTAAAAGATAAAGATGTTTATGCAACTATTGATAATGAAAAAAAGTTAGTAAAAGTTATTGATATTAATGAAGATAACTCATTAAAAATTATTGTTGATAATAAAGAAAAAAATATATATTTTGGAGAAATTACATTTCATTAATGCAAGTGTTTAATCGCTTGCATTTTTGTATTTTAGGTATTGATTAGAATATTGTTTTTATGATATTATCAAAACATAAATAAGGAGTTAAATTTTATGAAAAAAAGAAAAAACAAAAATAATCTAATGATTAATGTGATCTCTTTAATTTTAGGGATTATATCACTAGCATTAATTTTTATTGTTACTGGTGCATTAATACAAACAGATAATTCAAAAACAACTGTTCCATTAATGGGATTAGTATTTGGATCACCAACTATTACTACAAGAATTGGTAAAATAGATGCGTCAGTTTCTTATACTGGTGGTATGTCTTTAACTGGTATTATTTCTTTTGTGTTATTAATTTTAGGAATTTTATTTATTGCTGTATCTATTTATAAAAAAAGTAAACTTATTAGTTTTATTGGTAATGGTTGCTTAATTGCATCTGGTATAGTTATGTTCTTTGTTTTAAATACTGGATTAGATTTTACAACAGAAATTGGAAGTTTAGAAATAAAAACAAACTTTGTTGATTTTTATAAAAATTATTCTATTTCTTTTGGAACAATTATTTATTCAATTTTGAATATTATTGGTGGTGGAATTGGATTACTTTTTCCAGTTTTAAAAAAGTAAAATTATAAATTAATATAATTTGGTTCATTGTGGACATAATTTGTTCTATTACTTTGAGCATCAAATCTAGTTCCAAATGAACCATAATTTAGATATTCTTGAAATGTACAATAATGGTCATCAGTATAAACTGAAACTGGTGATGTATCGTAATTAGAACCAATCCAACCATCTTCCCACGATACAACTCTACCAACACCCCTACTATTTAAAGAATATGTTGAATCAATATCAATATCAAATTCATAGTAATATGGATTTGATTTTTTTTCTGTTGAATAAGGAACATAATTTACATAACCATTAACACGATTATATCTTGAAACATATCTAGTTTTATCACCAAAAATAGTACTTACATAAGTGTTATTTTTAGTGATATAATCATCATAAAAGTTTTTCGCAATAAAATTAGCGGGATATCTTTTAAAAGCAGCAAAATAACTAGCAATGTCGCTAGGTTCAGTTAAACAAGCTTCATCAGCGTATTCACTATTCTTTTTAATATAATCAAATGAATAATATGTTAATTTTTTTGTTTCGACAATTTGATATTTACCATTATTATTTACTATTTTTGTTGGTATATTAACATAACTTTTTCCATCAATAAGTGTTCCTTGATATGTTATTGGATTAATACGATAGTCGGTATTAGATTTGTTTTGACTATTATTATAACTATTTTTAACATCAGTGTAATTGATACTTATTGAATTAATAGTTAAATCATTTGATGAAGATTCAATTTTAAAGAAATTATCATCATCTATTTCTAAGGTAATATTTGAGTAATTCGAAGAAGGAATAAGTGTATATTTATTTTCAAATTGTTTATCTTTACTTGAATATAAATAACTATTACTTAATGATTTATATTCAATATTAATGCTTCTAATACCGTATAAAGGTGTTGTATTGTAAAAAGAACTAGGTAAAAAAGATGAGTTACTATTTCCAAGTAAAGTTATAATATATGATAAATTTTCTTTTCTATAAGCACGATAAAATTCAAAATTAGTATTATTAACATTTTCATTTCCAAAATTACCAGTTGAATATTGAGAAAGACTTTCTTTAGCATATTTTGAATCTAATGTTAAAGTTTTAAGTGGTAAATTTTCTTTTGAAGAACTACTATTTGAAGATTGATATGAAGAACTACTAGTTATTGATTCAGTAGTTACATATGATGAACTAGAAGTATTTATATCAAAAGAAGAACTAGAATTATCTTCACTAGAAGATGATTCGAAGGAACTTGTTGTTTGTAAATTAGGTAATGAAAAGTTATTACCAAAATTTAAACTACAACTTGTTAAAAATATAATTGATAAAATTAAAACTCTTTTTTTCATTTTTACTCAATAAGTATTTTAAATGATATTAAAAAATAAAAAAACATATTTGAAGATTATTATTGAATTAATTGATAATTGTGAATAATAGTTAATTGATAAAAAAATATTGATATAATTTAAACATTTAGTAAAATATTTAATATGAATAAAGAATATGTATCGAAAAACACATTAAATAGATTACCATTTTATATGGAATATTTAAAAAAATTAAGATTAGAAGGAAAGGTTTATATTTCTTCTACTTTAATTGCGAAAAAATTAAATCTTAATGATGTTCAAGTAAGAAAAGATCTTGCTCTTGTTTCTAAAAGTGGTGGAAAACCAAAAGTTGGATATGAAATAGATGAATTATTATTAGATATGGAATCATTTTTAGGATTTAAAAATAATAATAAGGCAATTTTAATTGGTGTAGGTTCTTTAGGAAAAGCGTTATTAAATTATAATGGTTTTAGTGAATATGGATTATCAATAGTAAAAGCGTTTGATGTATCTTTAAGTAAAATTAATAAAATTATTAATAATGTTGAAATTTTAGATATTAATGAAATTCCTAATTTTTGTAAAATAAATAGTATTCATATTGGTATTATTACTGTTCCCCATGAACAAGCACAAGAAGTATGTGATTTATTAATGGAATCTGGAATTAAAGCAGTATGGAATTTTGCTCCAATTAAATTAAGTGTTTCCAAAGATATTTTGGTTCATAATGAAAATATGGCTTCATCATTAGCAATATTATCAAGACACTTAAATTTAAAAATGAAATAGAATTTATAAATTGTAATAAATAGAAAAATAGCAAATTAAATATATTACATTTTCAATTTTCAGTTAGTTGCAATTTGCAATCAACTGGAATTAGTTGTCGTATATAACTATATAATTATTAATAATTTATTTATGTGTTTTATTTCTTTTTTTATTAATAATCCATTCTATTATATTAACACTTTCATACATTAATAAGGCAATAATTGCAAGTAAGAAAACTCCCATCATTACTAAATCGAGTTTAAATACTTGTCCACCATATACCACTAAGTAACCGATACCTTCTCTTGATACTAAAAATTCACCAACAATTACTCCAACCCAAGACATTCCAATGTTGACTTTTATGATAGATAAAATATTATCAATGTTTGAAGGGTATATTACTTTGAAAAGAATTTGAATTTTTGATGCTGACATTGTTTTCATCATCTTAATTAAATTTTCATCAACTGATTTAAAATATGTTAAAGTTGATATAATAGTTACAACAATGCTTAATGATATTGAAACGACAACAATTCCTTTAATGTTTGTTCCAGCCCATATAATTAAAATTGGAGCAAGAGCAGTTTTTGGTAAGGCATTTAAAACAACTAAATATGGATCAAATATTTTTGATAAAATTGGAAATATATATAAGATTGTTGCAATTAATAATCCTAAAACTGTACCAATAATTAAACCTAATATTGTTTCTAATATGGAAATTCTAATATGTGGAAGAAGTGAATTATTTTTTATGTATTCAATAAACAAATTAAATATAGCACTTGGAGAAGATACTAAAAATGAATCAATAATATTAAGTTTTGTAGTTAATTCCCATAGAAAGATAAAAAGAACAAAAATTGTTATTTGACTAATAAAGATAAAAATTTTTTCATTTCTAATTTGCTTATTATATTCTTTAACATTAGTAATTTGTTTCATAATAATTCACATTATAGTTTATTATTAAAAATTAAAATGGTGTAATTATATTAAAAAAATAGGTTATTATCTATTTTTATGTTAAATCGTTGACAATGTGAATTAAAAATTTTACTATTAAGATACCATAAAGAGAACGGAGAGGGACAAGCCCTATGACCCGTCAGCAACCTACTTAAAAGAAAGGTGCTAAAACTTGATTGATGGGCAATTAAATTAAATATGCTCGTCGAAAGATGAGTTTTTTTTATGAAAGGAATTTATATGGAAGAAAAAATTTTATTTACATCAGAATCAGTATCGGAAGGACACCCAGATAAACTTTGTGATCAAATTAGTGATGCAATTTTAGATGCTTGTTTAAGTCAAGATGAAAATTCTCATGTTGCTTGTGAATGTTTTACAACAAAAGATTTTTTAGTAATTGGTGGAGAAATTACAACATTAGCAAAAGTTGATTATGAAAAAATTGCTCGTGATGTTATGATTCAAATTGGCTATACATCAAGTGAATTAGGAATTGATGGTAAAAATTGTAAAATACTTAATTTAATTCAAACTCAATCACCTGATATTGCTCAAGGAGTTAATCGTGGTGATATTGAACTTCAAGGTGCTGGAGATCAAGGAATTATGTTTGGTTATGCTTCAAATGAATCTGAAAATTTTATGCCTTTACCAATTGTTATTGCCCATAAATTAGTAAGATATGCTTCGATTTTAAGACATGAAGGTAATTTTAAAGGCGCAAGACCAGATATGAAATCACAAGTTACTGTTGATTATACTGATAATAAAATAAGAATTGATACCATATTAATGAGTGTTCAACATAATGAAGATGTTGATATGAAAGAGTTTACTGATTTTATTCATGAAAATATTATGATACCAGTTGTTAAATCATTTGGATTAAATTGTGATTTTAAATATCTTGTTAATCCTACTGGAAGATTTGTTATAGGTGGACCAGCGGGAGATACTGGATTAACTGGTAGAAAAATTATAGTGGACACTTATGGTGGCAAAGGTAAATCTGGTGGTGGTGCATTCTCTGGAAAAGATCCTTCAAAAGTAGATAGATCAGCTTCATATGCTGCAAGATATGTTGCAAAAAATTTAGTTGCGGCTGGTATAAGTGATAAAATTGAAATTCAATTATCATACGCAATAGGGGTTAATGAACCAATATCTGTTTCTGTTGATACTTTTGGAACTAGTAAATATGATGATAAAAAGATATTATCAATTATTGATAAAGTATTTGATTTAAGACCTGGTTGTATTATTAGAGATTTCTCTTTACTAAGACCAACTTTTAAATATCAATCTCTTGCTTCTTATGGACATTTTGGAAGACCAGATGTTAATTGTCCTTGGGAAAAACTTGATAAGGTTGATGAAATAAAAAAATTATTAATGTAGTTTATTTATAAAATTTAAGATTATGTATATCTATAATGGTGTATGTAATCTTTTTTTATTTAATCACAAAGTTTTTAACTATTTTATGTTAATTATTTATTGTAAGAAAAAAGTTTATTGGGTTATAATCCTAAAAAGTTATTGATTTAATTAAGGAATACTGGTTATAATCTTGAAAATTTATTTTTATATATAAGTTAATACAAATAGTGTAATTTATTTATAAATATTTTTTTGTATTAATTAATAAAGATAAGTATTACAATTAAGTAAAGGAGCAATAAATGATGTGCAAATTTATAGAAATTAAAAATTTATCTAAAAGATATGGCGATTTATTGGCACTTGATAATTTAAATATTTCTTTTGAAAAAGGAAAAATATACGGATTACTTGGACCTAATGGTGCTGGAAAAACAACATTAATTAAAATAATCGCTGGATTAATTAAAAGTTATGAAGGTAAAGTAATAGTTAACGATAAAGACTTGTGTGTTGAAGCTAGAAAGGTTATTTCATATTTACCAGATCACGAAGCATTTGCGGATAATTGGACAGTTGAATATGCTTTGGAATATTATGGTGATTTTTTTGATGATTTTGATAAAGATAAAGCGTTAAAATTAATTAATCAATTAGATATCCCTATGAAAAAGACATTTAAAACTTTATCAAAAGGAACAAAAGAAAAATTACAATTAATTTTATGTCTATCTAGGCAAGCAGAGTTATATATTTTTGATGAACCTATTGCGGGTGTTGATCCAGCAGCAAGAGATTTAATTTTTAAATTAATATTAGATAATTATAATCAAAATGGTAGCATTATTATTTCAACTCATTTAATTAGTGATGCGGAAAATATATTAGATGAATTTTTCTTTATAAAAAAAGGAAAAATTGTTAATTTTGGTAATGTAAAACAAATTAAAGAAGAAAAACAAATGACTTTAGATCAAATTTTTAGGGAGGAATTTAAATGTTTAGAAGACTTTTAAAACATCAATTAAAATCCACTTGGAAAGAAATTAATATTTCTTATGGAATAATGATTATTGCTTCATTTATTTTTTCTCTTGTTTTAAATTCATCAAAAGATTCATTTGCTTATATTATTGTAGCAACATTATATGGAGTTTCTTGGGTTATAGCGTTAACTTTATTTCTTAAATATATATTTAATTTATTTACATCAATGTATGGAAAAGAAGCATATCTAAATTTTACTTTACCAGTTTCTTCTCATATGATGGTTATTTCTAAAATCATTGCGGTAATACTATATTATTTAGGGTTTATTATATCTGGTATAATTTCATCATTATTGATGATTGTTATTGTTGATTCGGCGTTACTTTTAGATATAATTCAAGAAATTAGTTTGTTAAGTGGTATAGTATATGGGAATAATCCATTGATTATAATAATTTCTATAATTATTTCAATTATTAATTTTTTAACTATTTTAGTAATTATTCATCTTATTTTTGCTTTAAAAAATTGTTTTGATTTAACTAATAAAAGAAAATACTTAGTTTGGTTAATTGTCTTTGGCGCATTATTTATTCATAGTATTATATTACAATATGATCCAATTGATATTTCTTTATGTTTTGATGAAAATTATAAAATTATTGTTTGTCAATATGATTATAATGTATGGGAAATATTTTCTTTTTGGGAATTATTTATTGAATTAGTAGAATTAATAGGAGGTTATATTTTAACTATATATCTTATAGATAATAAAGTTGAAATTAAGTAAATTATGAAAAAAAGTGTATTATTTTTATCTTTATTTCTTTTATTTGGTTGTGGAGATGTTACATATAGTAGTGAAAGAAATGATTTTTTATCAATTTTTGATAACTTATTTACTAGTAGTGAAGAAATTACATCAACAAGTAGTGATTCAATTTCTAGTAGCGAAGAAAGTGTATCATCAAGTAGTGATTCAATTTCAAGTAGTGAAGAAAGTATATCATCTAGTGAAAATCTTAATAGTAAAGAAAAAACACTTGATGTTGATTTAACTAATAATTCATCAGCGGTTAATTTAGAAGAAAATTCAACTGAAAAAGAAAGAGTAAAAAGTTTATTTGGTGATTTATTAACTGATTTAAGTTTTTCAAAAGTGTTTTTAGATTTAGGAGCATTAAAATTAGGTGGTAGAAATGAAGGCGATTATGGGCATTTTACATTAACTTTTAATAATCAAATTACTAAAATAGAAGTAGAAGTTAAACCCTATACAAAATGTTATGACACTACAAAATATAATTGTGATAATCCAACATTTAAAATTAATGATAATGATATTAAATTAACTAAATATACAAGTGCGCTTTCTACATATGAAACACATAGTGTTGATATAAATTCAAATGTAGTTAAATTAGAATCCTACAGTGGAAGAACAATCATAGGAAAAATGAAAATATTTTATATGGAACAATAATTTATTTTAAATAAATGACACAAAATGGCGAAAAATGCTTTTTATCATTGAGAAAAAAATAGAGTTTGTTAAAATTAAAGTCGTAAGGAGAAAATTAAAATGAAAAAAGGATTTACAAAATTAGGATTGTTAGCACTATTAGGCTTATTAGTTGCTTGCGGTGGAACATCATCTGAAACACCTACTACTTCTTCATCAGAAGATAATAGTAACACATCTGAAACAACAACAAGCGAAGATACAACTTCAAGCGAAGAATCAACTTCAAACGAAGGAACAAGTTCAAGTGAAGAAGATTCAAATAGCGAAAATGAAACAGATAACTATGTTACTGAAGTAGCAGCAGAAAAAGCATATAAATTAATGATTAATCAAAAAGGATTAGGTAAACATTTATATTCAACTGGTAAATTAAGTGGTTATTATGGCACATCTACTGAAAAAGAAAGTGAAGCTGTTGACTTTGTTTTAAAAGAGACAACTGGTGGATATTATATTGGATTTTTAGATGGAACAACTTCAAAATTTATTAACGCTGAAGCAAGTGGTACACATAATAATATTAAATTTGAAGAAAGTGCAAAATCTGTTTGGACATTTAATACTGAATATCATACATTAACTACAACTTGTGGTGAAAACACTGTTTATATCGGTACATATGGTACATATACTACATTTAGTTTAAGTAAAATTAGTTATATTACTGGTAGTACAAATTATCCTGCTCGTTTATATGCTTCAAGTGCAGCAACACCAGCAGTTATTATTCCAAATGCTTGATTTATAAATTTATATTTAACTTCTAAGTTTGATGCTTTGGAGTTTTTGATTGAGAAAAAATAAATATTTGATAAAATAAAAATATAAGGAGATTTAAAATGAAAAAAGGATTCACAAAATTAGGATTATTAACACTATTAGGCTTATTAGTTGCTTGTGGTGGAACATCATCTGAAACACCTACTACTTCTTCATCAGAAGATAATAGTAACA
>CAZOAE010000001.1:11725-11811 GCA_964577725.1 uncultured Erysipelotrichaceae bacterium
CATCTGAAACAACAACAAGCGAAGAAACTACTTCAAGCGAAGAATCAAGTTCAAGCGAAGAATCAAGTTCAAGCGAAGAATCAAGT
>CAZOAE010000001.1:11911-17345 GCA_964577725.1 uncultured Erysipelotrichaceae bacterium
AATCAAGTTCAAGCGAAGAATCAAGTTCAAGCGAAGAATCAAGTTCAAGCGAAGATACCACTAATTATGGAACTGAAGAAAGTCCATTAAGTATTGCTGATTCTTATATATTAATTAAAGGATTAGGAAAAGATAATTCAAGTTCTAAAATTATATATATTACTGGTATTGTTTCAAGTGTTACTGCTGGAAGTAATAATCAATATAACATATTTGTTAAGGATTCTTTAGAAAGCACTAAAAGTGTCCAAATTTACTGGGGAAATTTACAAGAAGGAGTAAATATTCCTTGCGTTGGCGATACAATTAAAGCAAATGGTTATGGAAAAAATTATAATGATTATACAATGGAATTATGTAAAACTAATGATGTAACACCAATTATTACATATTCTGCACATAATGAATATACTAATACATCTACTGTTGAAAATGGCACAATTTCTGGATTGCCAGAAAAATCTAATAGTGGCGATACTATTACTTTTACAGTTAGTGCAAATTCTAACTATACTGTAAAAAGTGTTGCTAGAAATGATCAAACTATATTACCAAATGGTAATGGTGAATATACATTTATTTGTGATGGTAATTCTACAATTACAGTAACTATTATCAAAGGTACAATTGAAGCACCTACTGGTGTTGTTAATTATGATATTACAAGTAAGGCTGCAACTACTTTTACTAGTGCAGATACTTCTTATAGCAAAAGAGAAGTTATAATTGATAATGTCAAATTTGAATTTTCTAAAGCTAATTACTCTGCCCCTTCTAATGTAGATCAATGGACAAATAAAGAAGTTGTTATTTGTGCAAAGAGTTCAACAGAAACAATAACAATTACTTCAAATTATGCATTTACTTGTGCTAAGTTAAATTTAATTTCTTGGGCAACAAAGGCAAAGGATTTTACTTGGGAAAAAGTTGAATATTATAATGAAGAAAGTTCAACTTGGGTTGATATGAATGTTACAAATTCATCTTCAAGTGTTACAAATTATGCAGAATATCAAATCACAACTGGTGAAACTGAATTTAGTAGTAAACAAGTTCGTTTTACTTATAAAACAACAAGCTCAAAAAACGTAACATCTGGTTTGAGAAGTGTTGATTTAACTTATTAATTAAAATTGTTAATGTTATTTTTACTCCTAAGTGTAATGCTTAGGAGTTTTTATGTCGATAAATAAAATAAAAGTTTAAATTAATTTGATATTATCATTTTATGATTATATAGTTAATATAAGGTGAAAATATGAAGAATCCATATGATGTTTTAGGTGTAAAAGAAGAAGATAGTGATGAAGAAATAAATAAAGCATATAAGAAATTAGCAAGAAAATATCACCCAGATGTTAATCCTTCTAGTGATGCAAGTGAAAAAATGGTTGAGATTAATTGCGCTTATGATGAAATAAAAAAAATGCGTGAACAAGGAATTAAGTATTCTTCTTATAGTGATAATTCTAATTTTAGCGGTTATAATTCTTCTTATTCTTCTAATGATTATTTTTCACAAGTAGAACAGTTAATTCGTATGAATAGATTTTTTGAAGCATATATTATTTTGCAGTCTATTCAAACTAGAAATGCACAATGGTATTATTATAGTGCGATTATTGTTTCACAAATGGGTTCAATAAATACAGCAAAACAATATATTAATGAAGCGATTAGATTAGATCCTAATAATAGTGAATATATTAAATTTCAAGAAATGCTTAATTCCTATAGAAAAGTAGAAGAACCATATCATAGAGTGCATTTTTTTAGCCCAATTTCATTATTATATAAAGTGTTTTTTTGCTTAATTATTTTATTGAGTATTGTTAGTTGTATCAGTCGTTTGATGGGGGAATAAATTATGAATTTTGATTATAATCAATTTAATTATTTAAAAAGAAATATTAATTGGTGGAAAGTTTCATCAATTATTAGTTTAGTTGTTGGAATTATTTTATTGATAGTGTCTATTTTTGTTAAATGGCCTGCATTTTTAGTTACTGGAATTATTAGTTTAATTTGTTTCTTATATTATTTTGGTTATAAGTTATATGATAAAAAGAAGAATTCAATTCCTAAGTATGCAAAAGTTAAGAAAATAAAAGGTGATAAAGAACATTTAATTTGTGAATGTATCTATTGCAAGCAAAGAATTAGAGTTAAGAATATTAAAGGAATACATGGACTAAATTGTCCAAAGTGTAGAACGCATTTTGATGTTAAAATTTAATTAAAATAGTATTGAAAAGATACTATTTTTTAGTTTCAGTTAATCTTATAAGAATATAATGAATACATTAATAGGAGTTTTTTATGAATGATTTTGTTATTGTATCTGATTCTTGTTGTGATTTAGAAAAAGAAGTTAGAGAAAAATATGATATTTTATATGTTATGAATACTTTTATGTATAATGAAAAAGTATATTTAGCAGATTTAGATTGGAATGATTTAAGTGTAAAAGATTTTTATAATATTATGAGAAATGGGGGTAAGTTTACAACTTCTCAAGTGAGTTTTAATGAATATGAAAAGGTATTTGAAGAAGCGTTAAAAAGTAATAAAGATGTTTTGTATATTGCTTGTTCTTCTAGTTTATCAAAAACCATTGAAGTTAGTTATAAGGTAAGAGATAAGTTATTATTAAAATATCCTAATTCTAAGATAATTTGTATTGATTCTTTAATAGCGTGTATGGGTTTAGGAATGTTATGTATTAGAGCAAGTGAACTTCGTAAAGAAGGAAAGTCAATAGATGAAGTAAGCAAATGGATTGAAGATAATAAGTTATGTGTTCATCAAGAAGGGGCAGTTGATAATTTAGTGTATCTTAAAAGAGCGGGTAGAGTATCGACATTTAGTTCTTTTTTTGGTGGATTATTGAGTGTTAAGCCAATTATTATTTCTGATATAAAAGGTAGAAATGCAGTTGTTGAAAAGGTAAAAGGAAGAAAGAACTCAATTGATAGAATTGTTGAGCGAACATTACAAAAAATTATTGATGTTGATTATCAAAAGATATGGTTAGTTCATGCGGATTGTTTAGATGAAGTATTACAAATTAAACAAATGTTAATAGATGCATTACCTAATAAAGATATTGAAATTAATATTTCTTATATTGGTCCAATTATTGGTTCTACTGTAGGACCAGGAATGGTGGCAATTTATTTTTATGGTAATGAAGAAACTATTGATATTGAAAAGCAATAATATTATTTATTTAAGTATAAGTATTTTTTTTCTTCTATGATTATATTTTCATTAATCATTTTATGAATTTCTCTGGATACGGAAGGTCTAGGTAAAATTAGTTCTTTACTCATTTTTGAAATGTTTTTTGGTATTTTATAATGGTTAATTTCAAAATAATAAATTATTCTTGATCTAATATTTTTATGTCCAAGTAGTTTTGTACGAATATTAAGATTTATTGTTTTTTCTGATATGACATTTATGTAATTAATTAGAAATTGTTTATTTGTTTGAAGGATTTTAATTAGGTTAGATTTAGAAATAGATAAAATTTTTGAGTTTGTATTACATATAATATCCCCTAGAAAATATGGGTTTGAAGAAAATATTAAAGCATTAGCGAATATGTCATTTTTTTTATGAATAGAAATTATATTTTCATCTCCATTTAATGAATAAGAAACTATTTTTATTTCACCTTCTAAAATAATAAAAGTATAATTACATTTATCGTTTTCATGAAAAATAATATCGCCTTTTTTATAGGTTGATATTTTGAATAGTGTAAGTTCTTCTTTTGATAAATAATCTAGTAAATTCATAATAATAGTGTAGCAAATGTTACATAATAATACTATATTTTTTGTTAAAATAATAGTCGAGGTATATTTTATGAAAAAAAGTTTAAGTTTAATTTGTTTATCTTTATTATTGTTATCTAGTTGTGGTGATACTACTACACCATCTATTATTGCTCCATCTGGTACACCAGCATTAGGTTTAGCAAATTTTTATCAAGATAATAAAGATTTATATTCTTTTGATATTAAAGATGGCGCTGATGCTTTAATCGCAGCTTTTACAAGTTGTAGTCACGATATAATCGTTGCTCCTACTAATGTTGGAGCAAAAGTGGGTAGAGAGAATTATCTTTTATATCAAACAATTGTCTGGGGAAATTTATATGTTGCTAATACTGAAGGTATTACTTCATTTGAAGGTCTACAAGGAAAAGAAGTAGTCGTATTTGGTGGAACATCAACAATAATAATGAATGCATTAACTAAGTATTATAATATAGAAGTTAGTTTTACAAATGCTGATAGTGTTGCTGCCGCAAATAAATTATTAAACAGTGGAACTAATAGTATTATTGTTTCAGCAGAACCTTCTTTATCAAAAATTAAGAACGCAAAAGAAAATATTTCCACGATTGATTTACAAGAAGAATGGAAAAAGATGTCAAATAGTTCTTATTCTTATCCCCAAGCAAGTATTTTCTTTAAGAAATCTTTAAAAGGAAAAATAGATAATACTTTAACTAAATTAACTGAATCTATTAATAAAACTATTTCTGATCCTACAACAAGTGCTGAAAATGCAGTTAATATGAATGAAACATTTGAAACTTTAGGAAAAGAAACATTGATTAGTGCAATACCAAATTGTCATTATGGTATAGAAGAAAATCAAAAAGAAGCAATTGAGTTTTATTTTAATAAGTTAAATGAATTGGGTATGTCCGCTCAATATGGAGATTCATTACCAAGTGAAGACTTCTACTACTCTATCTAAATATTTTAATTATTTTATTGGTGTTATTTTAATATTTTTATTTTGGATTATTCTTTCTGAAATAAAAAATAACGATATAATTTATCCTAAAATTGATAAAGTATTTGTATCATTATTTAATTTGATTATAGATAAAGATTTTATTATTAGTTTTTTTACTAGTTTATTAAGAGTTTTTATTGTTTTAGTTATATCGTTAGTTATTTCCTTAATTATTACTTTTTTATATGTTTTAAAAAAAGATACAATTTTTATTTTTAAACCTTTGTTAGTGATTTTAAAAGCAGCGCCATTAGCAATTATTTCTTTATATTTATGGATTAGTTTAGGATCAGAAAAAGCACCTTATTTAATTACTTTATTAATGGTATTACCAGTAACAATTGAAGGTTTTATCGCAGCAATTAATGAAATAGATGAAAAGTATACAAATCAATTAAAAACTGAAGATATTTCTTTACTTAAAAAATATATAAAAATATATATTCCTATAATTATGCCATATATAATTATGACTTTACTTCAAACTTTTGGTATGGGATTTAAAGTAATGATTATGGGGGAATATATTTGTCAAACTAAGAATTCATTAGGATTTATTATCTATAATTTAAAGTTTGATATTACTTATGATAAGTTAATTGCAATTTTGTTGTTA
>CAZOAE010000002.1:0-16621 GCA_964577725.1 uncultured Erysipelotrichaceae bacterium
AATGAAATATCACTAATTGATAACATAACTTTATTAACATATGGAGAAAGTGATATTCCCGTTAATAAAAACATTAAAACTCAACTAATTAATTCTTTATTATCAAGTAACGATAAATATTGTTCATCTCAAGGATTATTATCTACAAGAAATGTCGTTTCTAATTTAATTAATAATAAATATAATACATCATTTAATGAAGAAAATATTTTGTTAACATATGGAGCAACTGAATCATTATTTCTAACTATATCATCTATTATTAATAAAGATGATGAAGTACTAATTCCTAAACCATGTTATCCTTTATATAACGATATAGTTAAATATGTAGGTGGTAAAACTATCTATATTAAATACGATAATAATTACCATATTGATATTAATGATTTAAAAAATAAAATAAATAAAAAAACTAAATTATTAATTTTAAATTATCCAAACAATCCAACAGGGGTTTGTTTAAATCAAATAGAGATTAATGAAATAAAAAAAATAATTATAAAATACAACATATTATTAATTTTAGATAATGTATATGATGAAATTATTTTTAATAAACACCCTAATATTTTAAACGAAAAAGAAATCATTAATAACACAATAATTATCAATTCACTATCTAAATCACAATCATTAACTGGTTGGAGATTAGGATATTTAATTGCAAATAAAAAAATAATTTCTCTTACAAAAAAACTCCACGAAATGATTACAATATGTATGCCTTATTTTCTAATGGATTCCATGAAATATGCTTTAATTAATCCAATAAATATCACTTATTATAAAAAAAATAGTGACTATGTTATTAATTTTTTAAAAAAATTACATTTAAAATATATTAAACCAGATGGGGGATTTTATGTTTGCTTCACCATTGAAGAATTTAATATTGATTCAGTTTCTTTTTGTAAACTTCTTGCTTATCAATATAAACTCGGTCTTATTCCTGGTATTTATTTTAATTTTGAAAATTTTGTTCGAATTTCAATTTCTGTTGACTATAAAAAATTAATTATTGGTATGAAAAAATTAAAAAAAGCAATAATCAATTTAAGAAAACAAATATAATTTAAAAATATTGCTCACTAAAATCCAAAAAACTGCTCACTTAAACTTAGAAAAGTTGCTCAGTTATAATTGAAAAAGTTGCTCAGTTTATATTGCGTATTAATTATCAAATTCAATTTTTAAAACTGATATTTATTTAACTTAACTTTTTCAATGTTAGAGATAGATTATATATTCAACATACAATCTATCTCTACCACCTTAAATTGATACTATCCTATTTTATTATTCAATTATTTGTTTTTAAAGGTAGGTTGCATTTTTTATTAAAACAAAATTGAATAACTCGTCTTGTGATTATAATATCATAAATATATTTTTTTGTTAATATATTAATTCACAAAAAAATGATGGTCAACTTTTAAATTAACCATCATTTAATTTAATAACTATTAATCTTATAAAATTGGTGGAGCAGGTGGAATAGGTGGTAAAGGAATACTAGCCGTTACAAGTTCTAAAACATTTCCTTCATCAGTAGAGTAAACATAAATTGTATCTAAACCAAATGTAAATTTTAGTGCTACAGAATTATTATAGATAACAATAGAATATCCAGTACTAGTGGTTGTTCCATCAGTTACAACATACTTATTATCAACTTTTTTAACTTCATAAGTAGTTCCATTATACTCATATTCACCCACTAATGAAGCAATAGATATTTCTTCAAATGTTGATTCACTACCACTTAATGAAGCAACATTCTTATCTCCATTTTTAGTAAATGTATATGTAACTTCACCCGCAGTAATATATGTATGTTCACTATCATAAGTAACATCTTCAATTGTTGCTTTTGTTCCATCAACATATAAACTATTTTCTCTTAATTCAATAACAGATGAATTTTCACTATCAACATATACACCTTGATATTGATATAAATAATCTATTGTATAGTTTAATGTACCACCGATAACTAAAGCATTATCTTTTAAAACTAAATCTAAACTATTTTTATTATCAATATGGAAAACAATTGTTGGATAAGCATTATTTGAATCATCATAACTCATCTTTAATGAATAATCATATTCAACATCTTTTGTTAAACCATCTTTTGATGAATTCAATGTATCAGCATAAAAATGACCATCACTTGTTAATCTAAATTTTTCTACACCAAATTCTCCATCATAACAATATGTACCAACTAATTTATTAAAACCTTCAATATCAATAAATGTTGTCGATTTTTTTCCATCATTAATTTCAATCATTCCTTTTGATGGGAAACCTTGCATTGTTTTATTTTCATTAACAAAATCAATAGACATTATATAAGAATATGTATTTGTTGAATAATATGCAGAAATTTTATAATTTGTCGTATTACCAAAATATGTTATTTTTTGATCATTAATAGTTATTTCTCTTTCATACTTTGATGTATATGTTAAATACATTTCATTAACATTTTCTTCAATAAAGAAATCTTTACTAATATCGTTAGAAGTTAATCTTGCAATTCCATTACTTTCTAATAATACAAATTCATACTTAACATTACTAATTGTAAACTCAATATATGGATACAATAAATGTGGATTATAAAGAAGATCCCCATTAGTGACACTATTTTTATAAGTAACTTCAAATTCATTACTTATAGATAATTCTTCACTTGTTTCATATTCTTTATTAATAAATGTATAATTATATAAACTTGAAAATGCACTTTGATTAACAAAGAATGTATCTTTAGAATCATCACTACACATAATAGCAATAGTATATTTAAATGGTGTAAAATATTTTACTTTATTATTAACACTAACTTTAATCGCTTTTTGATGATTATACACTTCATAACTAAAACTTGTTTTATTTCCATTAATAAGTAATTCATATTCAAAAGTATCATAATTTTGATTAAATGAATAAGTTTCATCTCTATATTGATAATCACCTTCTAAATTACTAACTGAATCATAAACATATTCAATATCTTCATTATTTTCAGTCCAAATCATTCCATATTGAGTTGGTCTAGTAGTAATAGTTTTATTTTCATTTGTTAATGTTACTATTTGACCTTTATCATCACTAGAAGATTCATAAGAATAAGTTTTTTCATTAATAGTTACAGTTTTACTTTCTACATCAATACTTCCACTTTCAAATGAACTAGAATTAGAAAAATATGGATAAGTAAGATACATTGGATCATAATAAAACGCTAAATATGGTGTATTAGAAGTAATATCAACTAATCCTTTAACATTACCTATAGTATCTAATTTAACTCTATAATATTCATAATTATCCGCATAATCACAAATAGAAATAACTTTTTCCATACCTTCAGTATTTACTGTATAGTAAGAATCTACATAGTATGAATCTTGGCTCATTCCATAATATATACCACAAAATCCAATATCAAAATATCCACGATAGAAATTAAAATCATTACCTATATGATAGTTAACATTGTATTGATTAGAATCTCCATAAGCATTAAATGAACCAGTAAATTCTTCAATAGATGGCATAAATAAACTTACTTGAACATAACCACTTTTTTCTTTCTTTTCTAATTTTAATTTATAAAGACCTTCATTACCTTGAAAATAAATACGATAAACATCATCATTATTTTTTAAATAAGTAACCGCGTGTTCAACAGTTTTTAATTTACTATCAACTGTTTCATTAAAACTTTCTACTTGATATTTAGTTGGTTGAAGAACTAAATCATTAAATTTAACTGACTCTTCATCAACAATTATCGTTCCATCACCACTATAATAAGTACCAAGCAAATTTTCTTTAAAATTGTTTGGAATAAGATTTTCAGGTCCAGAACTAGTACTAGTTGGATTAGAAGATGAAGTTCCCCCCCCACAACCAGTAAGAAGTAAAGATAATACTAAAAAACAAAAAACATTCTTTTTCATTAGTTTTCCCTCCCTTTTAAAAAAATATATGAAAATATTACTATTAAATATTTTTAGTGTCTATAATTTTTTTTAATTTTTTTTACAAAATAAATTAATAACTTTAAAAAAAACCGAATCAAATTATGATTTCGGTCTATTTAAATATTAAAACAAAGTTACTTGATCAAATTCTGGTAATTCATCTAATACTTTTAATTTCTTCAAATTTTCAAGATTTTGTGAATTTAATTTTGTTCTATACGCAAGATCTTCTTGTGATACAAATGGTCTATCATTTCTTGCATCAACAACTGATTGGGCTGGACCTTCACCTAAACCATCAATAACTGTAAAAGGCGCAATAATACATTTATTTTTTTCATCAACAACAAAATTAGTCGCATCAGATTTATATAAATTAATATTAGAAATAGAATATCCCCTTTCATACATTTCTAATGCCACCCATAAAGTAACTTCAACATCATCATCTTTATTTGCTTGTGAATGATTTTCTCTTTTATGTTTAATTTCATCTAGCGCTTTTAATATACTATCAATTCCACCGACCATTGTTTTAATATCATATTGTTTAGAACGAATAGAAAAGAAACAAGCATAAAAAGCTAAAGGCATATATAATTTAAACCAAGCAATTCTAACCGCCATCATAACATACGCTATCGCATGTGCTTTTGGGAATAAATACTTACATTTATTCGCGGATTCAATATAATACTCTGGAACTCCAGCATTAACAATTTGTTCCATATAATCACTAGGAATACCTTTACCTTTTCTTACTGCTTCCATTGTTTTAAAAGCAACAGAATTATCAACACCTTTAGAAATTAAATAAGTCATAACATCATCTCTACAACCAATAATTCCATCAACACCACATACTTTATTTCTAAGCAAATCTTGAGCATTACCAGCCCAAACATCTGTACCATGAGATAAACCAGAAATTAAAACTAAATCTGCAAAAGTTTTTGGCCTAATTTCTTCTGTCAATTTTCTTGAAATTGGTGTTCCAAATTCTGGTAATCCAAGTGAACCAGTAATTTCATTTAAGTGATTTGAAGATGCTTTTAATCCATCCCTAGAACCAAATATCGCATGAACTGCTGGATCATTTAAAGGAATAGTAAAAGGTTTAATTCCAGTAATATTTTCTAAAAATTTTAAAGCAACTGGATCAACATGACCTAAAAGATCGAGTTTTAAAACATTATCGTGAATTGAATGGAAATCAAAATGAGTAGTAAACCAAGTAGCATCTAATTCATCTGCAGGATATTGATAAGGAGTAAAATCATAAATATCATACCCTGTAGGAATAACAATAATTCCACCTGGATGTTGTCCAGTCGTTCTTTTTACGCCTTGACAACCTTTAGCAATTCTAGTTTTTTCGGCATTTGGAATCATTTTAATTTGTTCAGGTGTCATATGATAACAAGTTTCAAAATAACCTAATACGAAACCATAAGCCGTTTTTTCCGCAACAGTACCAATTGTTCCCGCTCGGAATGCTTGGTTACCAGATGAACCTAAAAATTCCTTAGTTAATAAATGCGCTCTTGCTTGATAATCTCGTGGAAAGTTTAAATCAATATCTGGAACTTTCTCTGCTTTAAATCCTAAGAAAATAGCAAAAGGAAGATTTTGTCCATCTTGAATCATTCTATGTCCACATTTTGGACAATCTTTATTAGGTAAATCAAATCCAGATGTACAAGTAGTATTTTCCACTAATTCAAAATGTTTACAATTAGGGCAACGATAATGTGGTGGTAAAGCATTAACTTCAGTAATATCAGCCATAGTTGCTACAAATGAAGAGCCAACAGAACCACGAGAACCAACAATATATCCATCTTGATTTGCTTTTCTAACAATTTCCGAAGCAATAAAAAATTGCACTGCATAACCATTAGAAATAATACCGTTTAATTCATCTTTTAATCTTTTTTCAATAATCGGTGGAAGTTCATCTCCATACCACTCATGTGCTTTTTTATAAACACGATCAACAAGTATTTTATCACAATTTTCAATTTTAGGTGGAAATAATTTATCTCCATGTGTAGGGGATAAAACATCAGTCATTTCAGCAATTTTATTCGAATTAGTAATAACTATTTCTCTTGCTTTTTCTAAAGGTAAAAAATCAAAGGCTTTTAACATTTCAGTTGTTGAACGCATATGTTGATTAGGATTTTCATAATGCGGTAAATCATCTCTACTATTTGGATTAAGTGGATGTCTAACACCACCAACTGCTTTTGCGTATATATATACATCTCTAAACTCTTTATCTTGTGGTCTACAATAATGGCAATCTGATGTTGCAACAACCATTTTACCAATTTCATCTGCAGCCGAGATTAAATCTATAACGATATTCTTTATTTTTTCCATTGATGAAATTTGACCATTATTAACTAAATAATCATAATTTTCTAACGGTTGAACTTCAATATAATCATAAAAAGACATTTTTTGTTGTAGTACTTCTTTAGAACGAGTAAGCGCCGCTTCAAAAACTTCTCCATTTGAACAAGCAGAACCTAAAATTAAATTTTCTCTAACTTCTTCAATTTCTTTTCTAGTAACACGAGGAACACCAGAAAAATGTTCAGTTGAAGAAACAGATATTAACTTAAATAAATCTCTAAGTCCTTGTTTATTTTTTGCATAAGCGACAATATGTTTAACTCTAACATTATTAAGCATCTTATCATTTCTTAAAGAAAGTAAATCTCTATGTCTTAAATTTGGATTATCTTTTGTTAATTGAACTAACATTGCTTGAAAAGCATTATTCAATACTTCAGCATCATAATTTGCTCTATGAGCAGATTTTTCATCATAACTAACATCAAACATACGACATAATGCACCTAAACTATGTCTTTTAGAATTAGGGAACATATACCACGCTAAAGCAAGAGTATCAATAATTGGATTAGTAACTGGAGCTTCATTATTATTTTTAAACGCTTCATTTAAAAAACCATAGTCAAAAGAAGCGTTATGCGCAACAAGAATACTATCTCCAATAAAATCTCTAATTATTTTTAATGCTTGTTTAATTTTAGTTTTACCTTTAACCATTGCATTAGTAATTTTAGTTTTTTCAACAATGAACTCTGGTAAATCAATCTCTGGATCAATAAACATATCCATACTATCAACAATCATTCCATCTTTAAATTTAACCGCACCAAATTCAATAATTCTATCATATCTAGCCGATAAACCAGTTGTTTCAAAGTCAAATACAACATAAGTTGCTTTATTTAAAATATCATCACTAGGATTAAAAATATATTCAAGTTCTTCATCAACCATATATAGTTCACTACCATACAATATTTTTATTCCTTTTTTTTCACCTATTTTTTGAGCATCTGGAAAAATATGAACATTACCATGATCACTAACTCCAATTGCTTTCCAACCCCATTTATGTGCTTGATTAACATATTCTTCAATTGAAGATACTCCATCCATTGTCGACATTTTAGTATGTAAATGGAGTTCAACTCTTTTTTCTTCTTCTTCATCAATATGTTCATCTTCAACACTAAATTCTTCGTTAAGAGTAATATAATTAATTCTTAATTGCAGTTCATTATTATATTGCGATCTACAAACAAAACCCCTTATTTCTACAGAAGGCATTTTATCCATAAACTCTTTTAAAACTTCAGCTTTTAATCCACGATTATTTTCAAAAGCAATTGCTTCAATAGAATATGTTTTATCATAAATGAAATAATTAACCATTAACTTTCCACTTTTTAAAACTCTTGAAGTTGCTTCAAAAATCTTACCAACAATTCTAACATTACCAGATTCTTCAGTAATATCTTTTATTGCGATATCAACATAATTTCCCCTTTGTCTTTGACTATAAGTCACTTGACTTGCTCTTTCTTGATATGCCTTTTGAATTTGGGGAATAATCTTTTTTAATTCTTCTTCTCTACGATTTAATTCATCTTTAGAAAAAACAATTTTAGTATTAATTTCATAATTAATTTGTAAATCATCTAATAATTGTTCCCATTTTTCAATAACTGGTTCAAAAGACTTTTTATGACTTTCACCATAAAAAGAAAAAACAATTTCTTTTCCATTAAAAGAATAAGTAGGCATATCTTCACTACTTAAACCAGTAATTGAAATAAACTCATCTTTTAATAAATTATATAAATCTTTTTCACTATAACCATTAACATAAATAAAATCAACATCAACCTTAAATGGAGCATGATCAATTGCATCTAATAAAATCTTTGCTTCAGTATAGGTAAAATACTCTTTTTGTTCTATTTTAATAGTTAATAAATCAGTTTCTTTATTATATTTTTGCGATAAAAAACGACAAGTATCGAAAATAGAAACATCTTCTATTCCAATTTTTCTTAAAAAGCGTTCGAATAAACTATCCATATGTACTACCTATTATTCTAAAATAAAAATCTAAATGATGATAAAGCAAATATATCTTTAAATGTAATCAATATCATTAAACCAAATAAAAGTATCATTCCTATTGTTGACATAATATCTTTAAATTTCTTTGGAAGTTCTCTTTTAGTAATACCTTCAATAATAATAACAAGTAAATGCCAACCATCTAACCCAGGAAAAGGAAGTAAATTCATAATACCTAAATTAATTGAAATTAAAGCCCATAACCTAACAACAACGAAAAATCCAATACTCATTGCTTGTTGTTGAACACTAAAAATAGCAACAATTCCCCCGACTTCTTCAATTCCTTCTTTAGTAAATAAATTACCTAATGCTTTAAAAATAGCCACTGAATAATCACCAAAATCAACAAAAGATTGACCTATCGCTTCTCCAAAAGATAAATATGATACGCCTTTATCATAATTATAAGGGAATGTAAGACCTATTTGGGGCCAACTATAAGTTCCTTCTTTTTCAACAGGAGTTAAATTAAATGTAATTGTTTTATTTTCTGTTGTTAATAAAACATATGACGCAACATCATTTTCAGTTACTGGTTGATAATTTTTTAAAATATCGACACTATTATATAAATTTGTTGTATTTTCTAAACATTCAACTTCATTACTAGACTTAACTTCACCATTAATTGTAATTACATAAGATACACTAGAAATAATATCTTCATCTTTCCAATTTGCTTTTTCAGCGATAGAATCTTTTGAAATTTCAACTTGATTACTAATCATAGATGGAATAGGAGTACAAATATTAGAAAATATAAGTAACAATAAACCTAAAATGAAATTTAATGTTACACCAGCGACCATAATAACCGCTCTTTTATATTTTTTAATACCATCTAATCTTCTTTCTGGACTAATAGATTTATATAAATCAATAGTTTCCTTATCATCATTAGATAAATTATTATATTCTTCTTCACTTAAATTAGGCATATCTTCGCCTACAATCGCACAGAATCCCCCTAATGGAATTGCTCTAATAGAAAATTGAGTTTCCCAATTATCTTTTTTCTTCTTATATAAAACTGGTCCAAATCCAATTGCAAATTCAGTAACATATACATTAAACCATTTCGCAGTTATATAATGACCAAATTCGTGAATTGTTACTAATAACCCTAAAGATATTATAAATACTAATAAGTTAACAACAAAATCAACCATCTAACTTTCTCTCCTTTTAATTATTTCTTCAGTTTTAATTCTTGCCCATAAATTAATTTCAATTAAATCTTCTAATGTTGGATTCATAACTAGTTTATGCTCATTCATTACCTTTTCAATGATTTTTTCAATCTCAATAAACTTAATTTTATTTTTTCTAAATGCTAAATTACAAACATCATTAGCCCCATTTAAAACACAAGGCATAGAACCACCGATAGTTAATGCTTTTTTACATAATTCAATCGCTGGATATCTATTATAATCCATTTTTCTAAAATGTATAACTTGTAAATCATCTAAAGATAAAGTTTTTACATCAAGATAATGATAATTACCTTCATATAAGGCATAAGAAATTGGTATTCTCATATCAGCAATACCTAAATCCGCAAGTAAAGAATGATCTTTCATTTCCACTAGAGAATGAATAATAGATTCATCATGTAATAAAACATCTATTTTATCTAATGGAAAATGGAATAAATGATATGCTTCAATTATTTCAAAACCTTTATTCATCATTGTCGCAGAATCAATTGTAATTTTTGCTCCCATTTTCCAAGAAGGATGATTAAGTGCTTGTTCAACAGTAACATTACTTAATTCTTCACGAGATAAATTTCTAAATGAACCCCCAGAAGCAGTAATAATTAATCTATTAATTTCATTTTCATGATTTTTAATTAATTTTGCTAATGCACTATGCTCACTATCAATAGGAAATAATCGACATTTTTTTTCTTTCAAAATTTTATTAATTAAATCTCCCCCTACCACTAAAGATTCTTTATTTGCTAGTGCACAATCAATTCCTTTATTTAATGTATGAATTGTAGGAACAAGTCCATCAAAACCAACTAGAGAATTAACTACTAAATCATAATTATCACTATCAATTACTTTTATTAAATAATCTTCATCACTAAAAATACTTAAATATGAATATTCTTTTTTTAATTCTTCCCCTAGTTTTTTATCTTTAATTGCAACATATTTAATTGAATGATGTACTTTTAAAATCTCTTTTAAATCATTAATATTACTTGCTAAAGCACAACCAACAATTTCAAAATCATTAGGATTTTGTCTTACTACATCACAAACATTTTTACCAATTGAACCAGTAATCCCTAAAACACATAATTTTTTCATTATACTAAAACCCCAAATAATGGATTATAATAAATAAACGCAATAACAATTGCACTTAACATTGCAGTAACTAAAATTGAATCAAAACGATCAAGAACCCCACCATGTCCTGGAAAAATTGTTCCAAAATCTTTTATTTGATAACATCTTTTTATTGTTGAAAACATTAAATCGCCTAATACAGAAGATAAACATAAACATACAGAAACTAATACAATATAATACCAATGTTCTGCATCTAAAATTCCATCTAAAATCGGTAAACCAAATACTAAATCACTTATTAAAGCAAAACTAATTGCTAAAATTGAGCCTAGAACAATTCCACCAAAAAATCCTTCCCAAGTTTTTTTAGGAGAAATTACTGGAGCCATTTTATGTTTGCCAAACATTATTCCAACAAAATAAGCACATATATCATTTAACATTGTCGCTGCCGCAACAAAAAATATTAATAAACTTGAAGAATAAGTATTATAAATACTATCACTTGGAGATAAAGATGCTGGGCAAAATCTTAAAAACAATAAAGATTGTCCAGCAAACCCTAAAAATAAACACATAGTAAACAAATAAAAAATATCCCTTAAATCTGTTTTACCACACATAATAGCAAATAAAAATAATAACGCTATTAAAAATCCTACACCCATTGTAGATATTCTTATATCGTGCATTATAAATCCTAATCCTTCAACATAATCAACCGCTGGAAGTTGTAGTGCATTTGCTTGTTGAAAAAATACCCAAAAAACAAACGAATAAACAAATACATATAATATTAATCTAAAAACTAATGGATATTTATTTCCAGTTGATTTAATTATCTCGTGTAAACCAACACCAACAACAAATACCACTAAAGCAATATAAAACCAATTACCTAAAATAACACATGGTAAGAATATTGCAGTAAGAACTAAACCAGTAATAGTTCTAGTCTTGATTGACTTCTGCGTATCTTTTGAAATTTCATTCATTTCCATTACTTTATTCCTCCAAATCTACGATCTCTTTTTGTAAACTCAGTTAAAACTTCTAAAAATTGTTTTCTTTTAAAATCAGGCCAAGCATCTTTAATAAAAATTAATTCAGCATAAGCAATTTGCCATAACAAAAAATTAGATATTCTCTGTTCTCCAGAAGTTCTTACCATAACATCAACATCTGGAATACCTTTACTCATTAAATATGAAGAAAAAATATTTTCATCTATATCATCAACGTTTAATAAACCTTCTTTAACTTTTTGACAAATATTTTTACAAGCATATGTAATTTCATCTCTACCACCATAATTTAAACATATGTTTAAAACAATTTTTTCATTATCTTTTGTTAACTTTTTCGCTTCAATTATTTTTTCTTGTGTCGTTTTTGGTAATTTACTTATATCACCCATAATTAAAACTTTACAACCTTCTTCACATAATTCTTTAATATTCTTATCAAAAAATTCATCAAATAATTTAAATAAATAATCAATTTCATCTTTATCTCTTTTCCAATTTTCTGTAGAAAAACAAAATAAAGTCATATATTTAATTTTATATTCTAAACATAATTTGACAGTTTCTTTAATTCTTTTCACACCTTCTCTATGTCCAAGACTTCTAGGCATTAATCTTTTTTTTGCCCAACGCCCATTTCCGTCCATAATAAAAGCAATATGTGTAATTGGTTTAAAAGTTAAAGAATCTTTTGTTAACATATATTCACCTCATATTTTTTATTATACATTTTTATGTTTTACATAAAAAGAAGAAACATAAGTTCCTTCTCATTATATTGTTTTATTTTAAACTTAACTTAAATTGTCATAATGTCTTTTTCTTTTTGAGAATAGACTTCATCAATTTTTTTAACATATGTATCAGTTA
Source organism: uncultured Erysipelotrichaceae bacterium (assembly GCA_964577725.1). Taxonomy (GTDB): domain Bacteria; phylum Bacillota_I; class Bacilli_A; order RFN20; family CAG-449; genus CAG-449. The sequence goes on from CAZOAE010000002.1 coordinate 12,679, forward strand.
ATTTTTGAATTTCTTGTTCTTCAATTTTTCTTGAATCTTCAGTAAAAGAACTATCTTTTTTAACTTCATCCATAGCATCTCTACGAATATTACGAATAGCAACTTTTGCATCTTCAGCATATTTTTTTGCTAATTTTGCTAAATCTCTTCTTCTTTCTTCTGTTAAAGGTGGAATAATTAATCTAATTGCAGTTCCATCATTTACTGGATTTAATCCTAAATCAGAAGCATTAATAGCAGCGACAATTGCTTTAAGATCATTTTTATCATAAGGCTTAATTAATAATTGTCTAGGTTCTGGAATAGTAATTGAAGATAATTGATTAATTGGTGTCATAGAGCCATAATAATCAACTTCAATTCTATCTAACATAGATGTAGCGGCACGACCAGTTCTTAATGTTGAATAATTGTTTTTTAATGCTTCGATTGTTTTTATCATTTTTTCTTCAGCATCAATTAAAATAATATCGTCTTCCATTTTATTCTCCTTTTTTTATTGTTGTACCAATATTTTCTCCGTTAATAACACGATTAAAATTTTGATAATCAGACATATTGAACACTCTTAATTCAATATTAGTATTCATACATAATGATAAAGCAGTATTATCCATTACTTCAAGGTCTTTTGTTAACATTTCTTTATAAGTTAATTCTTTATATAAGACTGCATCTTTATTTTTTCTTGGATCACTAGAATAAACACCATCAACACCATTTTTTGCCATTAAAATAGCATCACAATTCAATTCATTTGCTCTTAATGCAGCAGTTGTATCAGTAGTAAAATATGGATTACCAGTTCCACCACCAAAAATAATTACTCGACCTTTTGCAAGATGATTTTCTGCTTTCCTTTTAATATATGGTTCAGCCACCCTTCTCATTTCAATAGATGTCATAACTCTTGTTTCCATACCATTATTTTCTAATGCAGATTGTAGAGCAAGAGAATTAATAATTGTACCAAGCATTCCCATATAATCAGCAGTTGAATGTTCAATACCAATCGTTTCCGCAAGTCTTCCACGCCAAATATTACCAGCGCCAACAACAATACAAACTTGTACTCCTTGATTAACCATATCTTTAATTGCAAGAGATACTTTATTCAAATTATCAGCGCCTAATATTGCACTATTCTCTTTATCTGCGAGAGCTTCTCCACTTAATTTTAATAATATTCTTTTATATTTAGGCATTTTCTACTCCTTTAAAAAAGCACTCAATAAAGAGTGCTTTCAAAATTATTGCATTTGTTTTTGAACTTCTTCTGCAAAGTTTTCTGAACGCTTAGTGATACCTTCACCAGTTTCATAACGAACAAATTTAACAATTGATAATCCTTTATTCTTTAAATAATTACCAACTTTTTGATCTGGTTCAAGTAAGTAAGGTTGTTCAACAAGAACTGATTCAGCAAAATATTTTGCAACTTTACCTTTAATGATATTTTCTAAAACATTAGCAGGTTTACCAATTAATTTTTCATCAGTTTTACTTGCTTCCATTTGAATATTTGTTTCATTAGCAATATCTTCTGCTGGAATATCATTAGTAGTTAAATATGTAGGTCTATTTGCTGCAATATGCATTGAAATACCTTGAGCAACTTCACCACAATCACCATTTAATAATGCTAAAACAGAAATCTTACCACCCATATGCATATAAGCACCGAATGTTTGACTTGATTCTTTAGTAACAATTTCAAATCTTCTTAAATCAAGTTTTTCTCCAATTTTAACAGTAGCGTTTGTAAATAATTCCGCTGTAACTTCTTTTGCTTCTTCTAATGTTGTAGGTTTTTTGTTTAATAAAATTTCACAAGTTTCTTTAACTAATGCTTTGAAAGGTTCTGATTTAGCAACAAAGTCTGTTTCAGAATTTACTTCACAAATAACTGCATCATTACCACTTACAAAAGCAAGAGTTGTACCTTCAGCAGCGATTCTTGATGACTTCTTTGCTGCTTTAGCAATACCTTTTTCTCTTAACCAATCACACGCTAATTCGATATCGTTATTTGTTTCTTCTAATGCTTTTTTACAATCAGTCATACCAGCACCAGTACGATCTCTTAATTGTTTAATTAATTTAACATCTAAAGCCATTTTATTACTCCTTATCTTCAGTAACTGCTTCTTTAGTTTCTTCTGCTACAGGTTCTGTATTTTCAGTTTCAGTAGCAACTTTTTCTTTTTTAATATATTTTGTAGGTTTTTTTGATTTTTTCTTTAAAGATTGAGAATCTTCTCTTGATTTTTGTCTAATTTGTCTTAATTCTTCAGCCTTATCAGCAGAATTTAATGCTTCAGTCATAGATACTTCATCTTCCGCTGCAACATTATAAGCATATGATAATGTGCCACCTTTCGCTTCAACAATTGCATCAGCAAGAATACCACAGATTAATTGAACTGATTTTGTTGCATCATCATTTGCAGGAATTCCATAGTTAATTTCATCTGGATCAGCATTTGTATCTAATAAACCAAATACTGGAATATTTAATTTCTTTGCTTCAAGAACTGCGTTATATTCTAATTTTGGATCAACTACAATAATAGCATTTGGAATTTTTCTCATTTCTGAGATACCTTCTAAATTCTTTAATAATTTTTCCTTTTCTTTTCTTAATAACACTGCTTCTTTTTTAGGTAAAGCTTCGAAAGAACCATCTTCTTCCATTGCTATTAATTCATTAAGATATCTAATTCTTTTTTGAATTGTTTTAAAGTTAGTTAATGTTCCACCTAACCAACGATTTACAACGAAGAAAGAACCTGATCTTAATGCTTCTTCTTGAATTACTTCTCTTACTTGTAATTTTGTACCAACAAATAATACTTTTCCACCATCAGCAACAATTTTCTTTAATGCTAAATATGCTTCTTGAAGTTTACTAGCGGTAAGAGTTAAATCAATAAGATGTACTCCGTTTTTTGAGCCAAAAATATATTTGCTCATCTTTGGATTCCATTTACGAGTTTGATGTCCAAAGTGTACACCACTCTCTAATAATTTTTTTGTAGAAACAACTGGATCGGAATCACTATGCATAATTGTTCCCATAATCGCGTCTGCTTTACTACTAACTTCTTCGTTAGCGACGACTTCTAAATTTTCTTCACTCATTTTGAGCCTCCTTTTGGTTATTTTCCTCCTTCATTTCTAACATCTCAACCAATAATTTTTTTATTGGACCATAAGATGAATCCGTGAAGTGTGTATTACTCTTATTTCCAAGAGCCATATAATATTATCAAAAAGTATTAAAAATAACAAGTAATTTATTAAAATCACCATTCATTTTTCTTTCTAGGAAAGGCTTTTTGATAATCTTCTAACATTTTTTGATTTGTTACATGAGTATAAACTTGTGTTGTTTGCAATGATTCGTGTCCCATTAATTCTTGTATTACTCTTAAATCTAATCCTTGATTCAATAAATGAGTTGCAAATGTATGTCTAAATTTATGAGGGTGAAGTGAAAAACTAACACCAGTTTTCTTTTCAATTTGTTTTAAAATATATTCCACTCCCCTTGAAGTTAATTTCTCTCCACGACTAGATAAAAAAACATAGATAGAACCATCATATTTTTCATTTTTTTCTAATATTTTCTTTCTACTATTTTCTAAATAATCAATTAAAGTCTTTTGACTAGACATTGAAAAAGGAACATTTCTTTGTTTATTTCCTTTTCCTTTAATTCTTAAAATTCTTTCTTTAACATTAGTATTTTGTAAAGTTAAATCACAAATTTCACTAACTCTTAATCCCGAAGAAAATAATAATTCAATAATTGCTTGATCTCTTTCCATAAAAAAATCTTCTCTTTTTTTATTTTCAGTAAACAATTTATTAATTTCTTCTTTATAAAAAAATTCTGGTAATTTTTTATCAACTTTCGGCGTAGGAGTAAAAGTAAAAGGAT
>CAZOAE010000003.1:0-15859 GCA_964577725.1 uncultured Erysipelotrichaceae bacterium
CAATGATACCAATAAAGATATACCTTTATATATCTATATAATGATAATTTTTTCACAAATAATGAAAAAAATATATTAGTTAAATCAATTTTCGTATTACAATTATCTATATATAGAGATTATATTATCTATATTTAATTATTTAGTTCAAATAATTATCATAATTAAATAAAATAGTAAATGAAAGGATTAAAAATTATGACACAAGTAAAGAAAAACAAGATGATAACATCAAATATCTATTTTGAAGAAAAAATAATTGATTCAAAAATTGTAACCATTAAACCATATCTTTATAATGGTTTAGGTTTCAAAACAGAAATCACAAAAGATGATTTACCAGAATATTTTATTTATGGAAACTATGAAAATGTTAATGGTTATATTTCCACGAAGAATATTTACGAAATAGTATATTCTCCTAATATGAGAACAAATAATTTCTTAGGTAAAGATTCATTAGTTTTATTTTATTATGATGATACAAAAATAACTATCAATGATTCAAAAATAATTGAAATAATTTCTGCAATTGAAAAGTATAATAATGATGATTTAACATATTTAAAATTAAAATTAAATTACAAAGCAAAATTCTTCAATGCCTTTCATAAGCATGATGAAGATTTCATTTCAGCAAATAAACCTTTTGAAGACATTAAAGAATATAAAAGACTTTTTGATGCTGTTGATAAATTAATAATGGCATTAATTAATACACTAGATGATAGTAATGATGATAATTATTTATCAAAAGCAGCGACAATTGTTATGCACTCACAATTAAGCAACAAACTTTTTGATCCTAAAACAAAATATTATATGAAACCAACAGATGAATTATTTGAATTATTAAAAACTGAATTAATGTAATTTTTTTCTTAAAATAATGTGTTATTCTTAAAGTATGTAAAGGAGTAATCATTATGTTTTATAGAAGAATTCAAGTCTTTATGAGTGATTATCATATATATGATATTATTCCAAATGAAAAAAATGAATTCACTTTAATATACGATACTGGCGAATATTATTCTTTCAAAATTAAACTCTTAGAATCTGGTTATAGTAATTGTAGAAAAAAAGCATATATAATTAATGGCGCTGGAGATCGAATTTGGGAAGATAATATTTCATCACTTCTTCAATATCTAAATGGAAAAATAAATGATGATAATTGTTTAGAAGAAAATATGCCTTGGAATGTTGAAGACGGTTATAAATTGTCTGATTTTGATTTACCATATGATGTAGAAAGTGCTGATTATTATCTATGTGAAGACGCTAATAAAACACTCCGCTATATGAAAAAAATGGGAATAAAATATTAATATGTTAAATGTTTTAATTACTGGTGTTTTTTCTGGAATTGGAAAAGCAACAAAAGATTATTTTTTACAAAATGGTCATAATGTAATAGGACTAGATATAAAATCTATTGAAAAAGAAGATAGATTAATTAGTTATGAATGTGATATTACTAATGAATCGCAATTAATTAATGTAAAAAATGATTTAGAAAAAAGAAATATTCAAATTGATATTATCATAAATATCGCTGGAATTCATAAAATTTCTTCTTTTGTTGAAAGTGATTTTTCTAATATGAAAAAAGTAATAGATATTAATTTATTAGGAACTATGCTTACTAATAATGTTTTTCATTCTTTATTAAAAGAAAAAGGTAAAATCATAATTATTACAAGCGAAGTTGCATCTTTTGATCCAATGCCTTTTAATGCTTTATATAATGTATCAAAAACTGCTTTAGATTGCTACGCTCAAGGACTAAGACAAGAGTTAAATTTATTAAATCAAAAAGTAATCACTATTAGACCTGGCGCTATTGAAACACCATTAAGTGAAAATTCATTATTAGATATTGAATCTCTTGCAAATAACACTACTTTATATAAAAAACAAGCAAAAAACTTTTTATCATTAAGTAAAAAATTTATGGGTAAACCATTAAAAGCAGAAATTTTAGCAAAATACATTTATAAAATATCATTAAAAAATAATCCTAAGTTTATTTATAAAAAACACCAAAATATAGGATTAGTTTTATTAAGTATTTTACCAAAAAGATTACAATGTTTTATTATTAAATCTTTATTAAATAAATAGACTTTATTTCCAAGAAATTATGTATTAAATTTTCTAATGAATGTTGAAAAATAAAACTTTTGCGGTTACTTATACTTTAAATTTCTAATATTTCATAATTTTATTTGAAATTAATAATAATTTAGTTATAATTAACTTACAAACGAAGACAAGGAAGAGTAAATTTTTAATACTTCTTAGAGAGCCCTTGATTGCTGAAAATAGGGTAAGTTAATAAAGTTGAACATGGCCTTTGAGTTAGTAATGCGATATGTAGTGTTATTCGGGTATGCCCGTTACAGCAAATGAGTTTAGTAGAACTCTCTAAGACTTATACAAGTGATTTATAAGTAAATTAAGGTGGTACCGCGATTTATTAAATATTATGTCGCCCTTAACAATTTAATGTTAAGGGTGATTTTTTTTTGAAAGGAATACAAAATGAATGAAATTGAAATTAAAAATTTAACAAAATCATTTAGTGACAAAGTTATCTTAGATAATATTTCATTAACAATTGAAAAAGGAGATATTTTTGGTGTATTAGGATTATCTGGTGCTGGAAAATCGACATTAGTAAGATGTATTAATGGTTTAGAAAAAGTTGATAAAGGAGAAATATATTATCAAGATGAACTTATTACTGAAAAAAACATTAAAACAACTCGTCGAAAAATTGCTATGATATTTCAAAAATTTAATTTATTACAACAAAGAAATGTTTTAGATAATGTTTTAATATCAACTGAATTATTTAAAAATGAAACAACAAAAAAAGAATCTATTGATAAAGCGATATCACTATTAACTCTAGTTGGGTTAGAAGATAAAATAAAATCTTATCCTTCTCAATTATCGGGTGGTCAACAACAACGAGTGGCAATCGCAAGAGCGTTAATGTCTAATCCCCAAGTACTACTTTGTGATGAAGCAACTTCTAGTTTAGATCCAGATACAACAGAATCAATCTTAGAATTATTAAAAAAATTAAACACTGAAATGGGATTAACAATTGTTATGATTTCACATCAAATGTCAGTTATTGAAAAAATATGTAATAAAGTCGCTGTTATCGCTGATTCAAAAATTATTGAACAAGGAGATACTTCAACAATCTTTACTAATCCTAAAACTGAAATAACAAAAAAATTAGTTTATTCAAATCACATAGTAACAAAACTTGATGATAATAAATTAATTAAAATTATATTTAATGGTAATATTGATCAACCATTGATTACCAATATTATTCAAGATTGTAATATTGTAGTATCTATTGTATATGCTTCTTCAAGAATTGTTGAAGGAAGAATTTATGGTCAAATAATATTTAAGTTACCTTATTATGAAGAAGATATTAATAAATTAAAATTATATTTAAAAAATAAAGAAGTTGATTTTATGGAGGTAAGTAAAGATGAATTTAATGAATTTAGGTAATGAATTAATTAACACTTTATTAATGACTTTAATTTCAACATTAATTTCTTATCTTATTGGTTTACCATTAGGGGTTATATTAAATATCACATCAGAAAAAGGTATAGCGCCAAATAAAATCATTAATATGATATTAGGAACAATAATTAATATATTAAGATCAATTCCTTGCTTATTATTAATTGTCATTTTAATACCATTAACAAATATAATTTTCGGTAAAGGTTCTTGGTCTGGACATTGGTATTCAATGATTATACCACTTGTATTTACTTCATTTGGTTTTGTTGCAAGAATGGTAGAACAATCACTTAGCGAAGTAGATAATGGAGAAATTGAAGCAATTAAATCATTAGGGGCTTCTAATTGGCAACTTATCACTAAAGTAATTATTCCCGAAGCAAGATCATCGTTAATATCTGGTTTTGCAGTTTCAATTGTATCAATAATTGGTTATACATCTTTTGCTGGATATATTGCTGGTGGTGGATTAATTTATGCGGCATTTAATTTAGGATATTATGGAACAGATACATTAGGAATGTGGATATGTATTGTTCTAGTTATCATATTAGTTCAAATATTCCAAGAAATTGGATTATTAATAGCAAAGAAAATAGATAGAAGGAGGATATTAAAATGAAAAAAATATGTTTAGTTTCTTTATTATTAGGATTAGGATTATCAACAATTAGTTGTAGTGATAATTCAAAAAAAATTATTGTTGGTGCTTCTCCAACACCTCACGCAGAAATTTTAAATAGCGATATTGTTAAATCATATATTGAAAGCAAAGGTTATGAATTAGAAGTAATTATCTATCAAGATTATGTAACCCCTAATAAAGCATTAAATGATGGTGGAATTGACGCTAATTATTTCCAACATACACCTTATTTACTTGAAGAAGTAGAATCTAAAAATTACGACATCAGCGCTGCTTGTGAAGTACATTATGAACCATTAAATCTTTATAGCAAAAATAGTATAACAGATTTTGCTGATAAAACAATTTCCATTATTAATGATGTTTCAAATATTGAAAGAGCATTATCATTATTAAAGGCTAATAGTATAATTGATGATTATGCAATGGAATATTTTGATATATCAAATCCTAATAATTTTATAACAACATCAAACAATGTAACATTAGAATGTTTAGATCCAGGATTATTAGCAAATAAAGTAAATGATGATGGAATTGCTGTTATACCAGGAAATTACGCTTTAAATGCTTGGGGAAGTGATTCAATAAATTATAAAATATTAGGTGAATCAAAAGAAGTTGCAAGTGTTAAAAGTAATATAATTGCTGTTAAAAATGAAAATATTAATAGTGATAAAACAAATATTTTATGTGAAGCCCTAGCGCAAGAAGAATTAGAATCATTCATCACTAATAGATATGGTGCAACAGTAGTTTATTCATTTAAAGATGTTAGATAATTAAATAACTAAATCATAAAAAAAATACTATCTTATAAGAAGTGATATAGCCTACCACTTCTTTTTTTATAATAATGCTTATAAATGTTTTTTAAATAATTTAAAAGTATGGATTAATTGTTTTTTTAATACATTAGCCAAAAAGTGGAACGACTTTTTGGCAAAATTACTTAATTTTAATAAATTTTTGTGTTATATTAATTAAAAAATTAATTGATAATCAATTATTAAATTGAAAAAATAGTTATAACATAACCAATCAAAAAAAGACAATCTTACGATTAATATCGAATTGATTGCCTTTTTAATTTCTTATTTATTCTTAATAAGAAGCAACTGGAACTCTATCATTCATCCAAGTAGGAATCGTGGTAGTTCCAATATCTTCAATAGTGAATTGAAGGACATATTGTTTCATTTCAGATATGAATGAAGCATCAATAACTTCAATCTCACCATTATCATCAAGAGTAATAGTTAATTTTGTAGTACTACCATCAAAGACACCAGATTGAACCCCTAACATTCCATAATCGAAATATTTGCCAATAGAAGGCAATAATAATGATTCAATTTGATATTTATTATCATCAATCTTAGTAAAAATAGATGCATCTAAATCCATAAATGAAGGTCCTATACCAGAGAAATCATCTATAATATAATCACTAGAACCACTTACTTTACATACACTCCATTTATACTCTGGACCACTCGTATATGTATATTCATAACAAGTATATGTTCCTTCATCATTTAATACAGATTTATAATCAATATAATCACCAACTGCATAAGGGTGTGAATCATTTTCAGTTTCTAAATGATGGAAATAGACAACATCTTCAGTAAAATAACCTTTAATTATATGCTCTTGTTCATCATCTGTTTCACAATACTTTTTAATATAAGTAAAATTCTTTTTATCTTTTAAAACTTGTAAAGCATTTTGTAATTCTGGATTATCATTAGTAAACGCTTGATAATGTTCAACTTTAATATCATCACCATATGAATATTCGACTGAGAATGTATTTTTTCTTGTATAAGTATTTCCCCTTAAATCATCTATAACAAAATCAATTGATGATATTCTTCCATTTTCATCAAGATTAACTGTATTATCGGTAATAAAGTTTAAGCCAATTGTATTATAACATTCAGCAATATAATCAGCCTTTTGATTGATTAATTTAAGAGTTTTATTATCATCATTAACTTCAAAATCACGAACAGTTATAAAATCAAAAGGATTTTTAAATTCAGAATCAAATATAATTGGTGCATATATCCCAGTATCTTCATCATAATTCGCGGATATATAATGAAGAACTTGATTTGATACATCTATATCTTCAGTATAAACAGTACCATCTTCTTGATTTTTAAAATATCTTTCTTCTTGATTTTCACTAGTTCTAATTGTATCTTCTATTTTTTCGCCAGATTCTTTATCTAAATCAGCATATAAAGAAGATGTTTGTCTAGCAAACGCTCTTTCGTTTTCTCCATAATAATGAGTGAAAACATTATCATATTCTTGAGTAATATCAACATATTGATATGTATCACCAGTATCATCTCTATATACTGAAACAGTTTGATGAACATTTGCAATATGTGTTTTTTCCTTTAAAGAATTAAGTGCAATTGTAATGATTGATGGAGTTTCTTCTGGAATTTCTAAAGAAGTTCCTTGATTACAAGCAACTAATGGAAAAGTTAAAAATAATAGTAATAAACTTTTTTTCTTCATACTAAACTCCTTATCTAATTGATGTAGTATCTAACCAAGAAGGCATAGATGTTGTACCATAACTATAATAATTTTGTGTAATAGAAAATGGACTATTTTTATTAAATTTTGCATATAATTTAGATATTTTTCCATTTTTCAATATAAGTGTACCATATAAACCTAGACCACTTGAAACAGAATAATTTGGTAAAATAAAATCTTCAAGACTATAACACGCTGCTACATTATCAAAAGTAAATACATTATTACTTTCTTGTATTAAAATATTTGGAGAAATACTTTCAATATTTGGTAATATATCATTTAATTTAACATCAAAATTATCTAAAGTAAATTTTGATTCTGCCGCATTATAAACATATTGATCATACACATCATTATTCTTTTTATAATAAATATCACCATCAGCAACACCAATATTTTTAATTCCCTTATGAATATAAATAGCATCTTTAGTCACATACGCAACACAAGTTTCACTTGTCGCATCACTTTCAAATGTCATAGTAAAATTTTCATATGATTTAAAAGCATCAGTAAGGCTATCATTTGCAAGAGTTCTCGAAGCACAATGCTTAATTTCACTTATATCATAATCAAAATTAATATCTAAAGATAAAGAATTAGTAATGCTTATTGTTTCATCACTAGACACTAATCCATTTACTTTATCAAAAAACTTAATATTTAAACTTGTTGCAACATTATTTTCAACATTAAATTTTGCTTCTTTTACTGCATATTGATAACCAGTATATGATTCTACGAGTAAATTTGCTTTTGCTAAATTTAATGAATAATCATCACCAATATCACTTTCATCAATATAATTAAAAGGATTTGCAAAATATTCACTAAATAATAATGGAATTCCACTTGGTTGATAATTAACAGAAACCACTTCATTTTTACTATTTAAAAATTCTTTTACTACTTGACCATCTTGGCCTTGAAAATAAGTAGTAAATACTCCATTTTCATTTTCTCTAATCGCTGGTGTTTTACTTCCATCTTCTTCATTAATAGTTTTATAATCACGATTAATATCTATTTTTGTAGAAGAACTTAAATAATTATATTCATCTGGATAAGTAACTGTTTCTTTTCCAGTAATTTGAATATTAACATTATCTAATAATTTATTAATGATATTATATTTAATATTACCTAAATTATTACTACTAGTTTCATTACAAGAAGTTGTTAATAATAGTAATGGTAACATAAGTAAAATATTTCTTCTTTTCATTATCTTTTTCCTTTCTAACTAAGTAAATAGTCAACTATTTTAGATATATTTTCATTTCCTATTAAATTTGTTTCTCCAACATTTGAAAAAGAAAATGTACTAGTAAAATCATATCCATAATAGCTATATGATAAAACACCATATAAATTATTATTGGTATCAAATCCAATTTCTAATGTATCAAAATAATAGCTTGATCCATCATAAGTATATAAACCAAGATTATGAACTAATGGATCAACAACACCAAATAAAGAAATAAGTAAAGTTGAGCAGAAATGAACATCATCATATAAAAATTCATCAAAATCAAATATATATGTATCTTTTGTTTCATTATAAGTAAATAAATCAATAGAAATATCAGCAATATTTGGGATTACTTTTTTAATCTCTGTTGTACCATATTCAGTAATTGTTCCAGAAAAATCATCATCTGGAGAAATACCAACAGAAGAATAAGTATTACCATCAGTTTCACTTGAAGCAACTTTAAACATACCTAAATAAGTTTCTCCATGAGATTGATCATATAAAGGTAATGAGCAAATCATACCTTGCATTAAATTATCATCATCTTCATTAAGAGCGTAATAACTAGAATAAGAATATCCATCTAATTCGACACTTTCAGCAGAAAGACTTATATTTTGAGTAAAATTACCATTATTAATTCTATTTTGGAAATCAGTAATCTTATTTTGATAATTATTTTTTTGACTTTCAGTTAAACTTGATTCAATTGGTGTTAAAGTTTTAACAGAACCATCAATAGATGATACTGTAATATCATAATTTTCTTTAATACCACCAAAAATATCTTTTTTAATTTTATCAAAATTAACATTAATTAAATATCCATTTGAATCAAGAGTTAAAACTAAATTTTCAATTGAACGAGTATAAGAATCATCCCAAATTAAGCCATCATAATCATAGTAAAATGTTAATAAAGGATTAGCAAGAATTCCATATGCATAATCTTTTGCTTTCAAAATATAATTATTTTCATTTAAACTAATTGAAAAATATGAATTAATTTTTTCATTTGAAAGTGTAGATAATGTAGTAAATGGTGAGCCATATTCAACATTAAACTTAACTGCATTATTTGATGAATCAACAATTTCTCTAGTTTCTGTAGTATTAGAAATTGTTAAATACTTTTCTTCAGCATAACCTTTACTATTTTTTATTAAATAAGATTCTTGGATAACTTTATCTTTATAATAAATAATATTAGTTCTATTGCTTGAATCAATTTGATCATGAATTTTTAAACTTGTTAATTGAGTTGAATACTTAAAATCAATATCCGCTTCTAAATCAAGTGCACCTTTTAATTGTGCTGTTAAATTATTAGTAATTGAACTACTGAGTTCAATATCATTAGAAGCATAAGAAATTTTTGCTTGGGGTAGTGTTACTAATAATAAAGAAGAAAGTAATAAGATTTTTTTCATTATTTTGTCCTCCTAAATACTAATTCTGCTTTTCCATTACTTATAGATTTTACTTCAAATGTAATATTTAACAAATCATCATTTAATCCATTACCATGAAATGAAAAATCCTTATAGAAGCCACTTAATTGATCATCACTTCCAAAAGAATCGCCTTGTAAAAACATATCATCAATAGTTAAATCTGTTCCAGAATAAGTTAAATGTCTATTAGTTCCACTTTTTGAAAGCAAAGAAACTAAAGGATAATTTTTAAATCCATAATCTTCATAATTATTTATAGAATCATTAGTGTAAGCATAATCATAAACATAACTAACTTTTTTACCATTTTCTAATGTTTTTGTTTCATCAAAATTAGGTTCTCCTTCATATTCAGTATAACTTGAACCATATCCACGAACTAAACGAGAATCAACTTGATAAACTCTAATTGCTTCTTGATCAAAAAGTGTTTTATTAGTATATTGAGATGCGTTTTCAACATCAAATTTATTGAAATTATCATTTGGTGAATACAAATCAATAACTAAATATTCTCCATATAATGATTTTTCTCCAGTATATAAGATTATTGCATCTCCACTTTTTACTGAACTTTGAATGCTTACTTCTAAACCATCACTAGAAATATCTTCTGCTTTAATAAATTTAGGTTCTATCCAGCCTAATTGATACTTACTAAATGAATTATGATCTCCAATCGCTCCAGCCATCATATCATAATATCCAAGTGGCGCTCTTGATAAACTAGTTGTAGAATTAACTGTAGTATCTTCATAATTATTTAAACCTATCATTTGTCCAACTAAATTAATATATTGTCTACTATCGTGATTCAAATAATATAATTTTCTAAATGAATCAGAAATAAATGAATAAGAATTAACTGGTGTTTTTTCTAAATCATCAATACTATTAGAAAATAATACATTATTTGGTCCCACAAATGCTTGATGTAAACTAGTAATTGTATCATCACCAAAATTTAAATCATATGAATAATTACAAATGATTGAAATAGCATCAACTCTTTTATCATTATCGCTATCAAAATCTCCAATATAATATGTTTGTGTTTCAACAAATAAATAATTATAAACATATTCAATAATACTCTTATATACTTTTTCATAAGATTGTGAATACGCTTTTAAAATATACTCAAAATATGTATCTGGTAATGTAACAACTGGAGAAACAACACCAGATAAATTTAACTTATTAAATGAACTTTGCTTATAAAAATTACAAACAGATGGATAAGCATATGTATTTTTAGTATTGAAATAGGTATCATTAATTTCTTTTAAATCATCTTCACTAAAAGTAATATCAATATCTTCACCATATTCTTTTTGTAACTCATCATCATTTTTAAAATTAACTGGTACAACTAAAATATTTGCATCTCCTTGTGAAGGTAACCCAACCTTATCTTGTGTTCTTTTAATCTCATTAAGAGTATTAAATTTTCCCACTGGATTTTTTAATGTTGGTTGGTCTACTTTTAAACTATTACTACCAGGTTTCCAATTGCTGTCGTAATATTCTTCAAATTTTCCCGTTTCACTTGCTCCACAAGAAGAAAATAATGTAAGCAATGTTACTAAAGGTAAAGTGAATAGTATTTTTTTATTTTTCACTTCTTTTCCTCCTTAAAAACGAATATATCTTTTAATAAATATATTTTTATTACTTTATTATAGTTGGCGACAAAAATCAATTTTTTTTAATAAAAATATAAAAAAAACTATTGATTTTCAAAAAATATCGTTCTAGAATAATGAAAATTTAATTTTTTTACAAAGGAGGAACAAAAAAATGAAAAAAACTAAATACTTATCGTTATTAGTCTTACCTTTATTACTTGTTGCTTGTGGAGAAACTTCTTCAACTCCAACACCATCAAGTAGCGAACCTGCAACTAGCGAATCAACCACTAGTGAAAGTACAACACAAAAAGAAGTCGAAGAAAAAGTTGGAACTTTTGAATTATTAAAAGGTGTGTTAAG
Organism: uncultured Erysipelotrichaceae bacterium; assembly: GCA_964577725.1. GTDB lineage: Bacteria > Bacillota_I > Bacilli_A > RFN20 > CAG-449 > CAG-449. The sequence goes on from CAZOAE010000003.1 coordinate 11,482, forward strand.
TTCATATGAAGGAGTTAGTAAAGTTGTAACATCTTCAAAAGATGATGAAACGACTACTACTGATACTTTCACTATAAAAACAAGAGAAGTTCTACAAACAAGTGTTTCTGGAGATGAAACAATCACTATTTATAATGGTTATGTTGATGGAGTAAAATACTACGCTTCTATCGATTCAACTTATCCTTGGGTTGAAAGAACAAAAGTTTACGCTGATGGAACTGAAGGTTTAAGTTATATGGATATAACAGAATCTCAAGTTTTAGAACAATTAAATAGAACTATTAAGTCAGCAAGTGATGTTACATCTGGAATATGGGTAAATTTATTTACTGCTGAAGAAGAACAAACATATGGTACCACTGGAACAAAAATTGCATCTTACTCAGCAACTCTAAAAGATAATGAAATTGAAATTAGAGCAAAAGGATATGAAAGCCAATATAAAGCAGCATATGGCGATAATGGTATTGAATATACATTTAATGGTTCAAATGAATTTACATTCGTTGCTTATTTAGATTCTAGTTATGTTTTAAAAACTGGAACGCTTAATTGCAAATGCTATAATCTTGAAAATTGCGATGCGAGTACAAAATTACCATTATCAACAGCAACTGCGACAAGCACTTCTTCTTATAGTGTAACAAGTTTTGAAACTGGTAATCGTGAAACAACTGGTACTACACCATTGTTTGAAGATATTTCAAATTATTTTATGACTTCTATTACTGATGAAGCATATTACAAAGTTATGATTGATTATGACGACAATTATAATCCAATATATGGTAATGTAAATGAAGCATTTTTAGGCTCAACAATTGAATCATATAATATTAAAATTTATGAAACAAATGATGAATGGGAAATAACAGATAAATATTTCTTACCAGAAACAGCAAGTGATTATGATAATTTTGAAATTATAGCATCTTCTTCGCCAGCAATTGCAAAAGATGAATATGGTTCTTGGACTGTTACTAGTGATACAAGTTATATCGGCACTTCTGTCACTTTAACCTTAGGTAATGATTTTGTTTCTAACTTAGGAACTGTTACTATTACAATTGCAGAAGATCCTAATGCAAGTAGTTCTGGTGGTAGCAGTACTGAAGAATCTAGATTACCAACTATTGATTGGGATTCATTTCCAGCACCTAGAATCTTAATGGGCGAAGGTGGATCAATCACAAATGAAGATGATTTCACTACAATAACACTAAAAAAATCATCAACATATTATCTTGCTTTTAATTCGACAACAGAATATCCATCACTTGGATTTACAGATTATAGTGAAGTTTATGATATTATTAATATGGATACAAATTTAACAACTATCGCTATTGATTATGTAACTGGAAGTGGTGCATCAATTAACGGATTAGTATTCTCAATTACTACTGGTGAAACTGCTGGTAGCTCAATGTTTGCAATTACAAAAGATGAAAATATGGTTAGTAGTTATACAATTGTCGTTGAATAGTCGCTTAATTAAATTAATTAATTTAAACAAAGAGTCATTATAATTGCTTAATGGCTCTTTTTAAATGGAATAATGGTTGTTTATTGATATTTTTTATTTTATTTTGTAAAATTAATAAGTATTAATAAGGAAGGGATTTTATGAAAAATTTTATTATTGAAACAAGTGCAAGACATTGTCATGTTACTCAAGAAACATTAGAAATATTATTTGGTAAAGGTGCGGAATTAGAAGTTAAAAAAATGTTATCTCAACCAGGTCAATTTGCTTCTAATCAAAAAGTGCAAGTTGTTGGTCCAAAAGGAACAATTACTTGTTCTATATTAGGACCTTGTCGTAAATTAAATCAAGTTGAATTATCTTTAACAGATGCTAGAACAATCGGTATCAGCGTTCCAGTAAGAGAATCTGGTGATATTAAAGAATCAACTCCAATTAAACTTGTTGGGCCATGTGGTGAAGTTGAATTAACTGAAGGCGCTATCGCAGCAAAAAGACATATTCATATGACACCAACTGATGCTGAAGAATTTGAAGTACAAAATGGTGATATTGTTGCAGTTAAAGTTGAAAATGAAACTGGAAGAAGTCTAGTTTTCTTAGATACAGTTATTAGAGTTTCACCTACATACGCTTTAGCAATGCATATTGATACTGATGAAGCAAATGCTGGTGGATTATCTGGATTAGTAAAAGGACATATAATTAAGTTATAAATATGGAAGAATTAGTGTATTATCCAAAGGGAACTTGCTCTAAAGAAATTAGAATTACTCACGATAATGGAAAAGTGGTTAATTTAGAAGTAATAGGCGGTTGTAATGGTAATTTAAAAGGTGTTGCATCTTTAATTAAAGGAATGGAAATTAATGAAGTTATTACACGCTTAGAAGGAATAAAATGTGGTTTTAAATCTACATCTTGTCCAGATCAAGTTGCTCAAGCATTAAAATCAATAAAATAAAGTATAAAAATAGTAATTTGAATCATAATTTTAATAGGTGGTTCAAATTGAAAACAAAGAAAAAAAGAGAACAATTCGCAGTCGCAGATGCATTATTTGAAATGGGATTAGATTTTGATATTATTGAAACTATCTCGGGTGTTAGCTCAACAGAATTGTTGCTTAATAAAATTAATTTAATTGAATTTGAAGAAAAAGAAGAATAATTTTTTGGAGGTATTTATTTAATGGAACAATATGATGTAATTATTGTTGGTGCAGGTCCAGCAGGATATTTTTGTGCTTATGAATTAATGGAAAAAAATCCATCTTTAAAAGTATTATTATTAGAAAAAGGATATGATATTCATTCAAGAAAATGTCCAATTTTAATGCATAAATTAAGTAAATGCCCTATAAACAAAGAAAAAGTTCATGGTTGTTATCCAGCGTGCGCTATGACAAATGGATTTGGTGGTGCTGGTGCTTATTCAGATGGTAAATTTAATATCACTTCCGAATTTGGTGGCTGGTTAAATGAATATATTGATGAAAATGAATTAGTTGATTTAATCCAATATGTTGATTCAATAAATTTAAAATATGGCGCTACTAAGGAAATAACTAATCCTTATACTCCAAAAGTTCGTGAAATCGAAAAGAAAGCCATTTCTGTTGGTTTAAAATTATTAAGAGCAAATGTTAGACATATAGGAACAGAAGAAAATCTTGAAATATTAAAAAGAATATCAAACGATTTAGAAAAGAAAATAGAAATGCGTTTTATGACCACTGTTACTGATATTATTATTTCTAATAACAAATGTATTGGGGTTAAAGTTCAAGATGAAGAAATATATGGTAAAAATGTTTTCTTGGTTGTTGGTAGAGAAGGTTCAAAATGGCTAGAATCAACACTTGATAAACATCATATTAAAATGACAAATAACCAAGTTGATATTGGTGTTAGAGTAGAAACAAATGATATTGTTATGGAAGAAATTAACGAAGCATTATATGAAGGAAAATTCATCTTTAATACTTCTGTTGGAACTCAAGTTAGAACATTTTGTTCTAATCCTTCTGGACAAGTTGTTGTTGAAAATGAAGCGGGAACAATTTTAGCAAATGGCCACGCTTTTAGAGATTCAAAATTAGGAAGTAAGAACACTAATTTTGCTTTACTTGTTTCTCATAAATTTGAAGAACCATTTGATAGACCTAATGATTATGCTCATTCAGTTTCTAGGCTTGCTAATCAATTAAGTTGTGGAACAGTAATCGTTCAAAAATATGGTGATGTTTTACTTGGTAGAAGAACAACTTTAAAAAGATTACAAGATGGTTTTGTTAAACCAACTTTAAAAGAAGCAGTACCTAGTGATTTAGGTTTATGCTTACCATATAACACAATGAAATCTATTATTGAAATGATTGAAGCATTAGATCATGTTACACCTGGTATTGCTAACGAACACACTTTACTTTATGGTGTCGAAGCAAAATTCTATTCTTCTAGACCAGTTGTAAATAAAGATTTACAAGTAAAAGATGTTGATGGATTATATGTCGGTGGCGATGGTGCTGGATTAACTCGTGGACTTGCTCAAGCTGGTGCATCTGGAGTTTATGTTGCTAGAAATATAATCAAGAAATTCGATAATTGATAACTATATTGCCATATTTACAATATTAACTATATTATGATAAAATAAAAGTGTAAATAGCAATAGCGAAGGAGTATGACTATGAAAAAGACATTATTTATTTTATCTTTTATTTTACTCTCTCACAATTTACAACTAACTCACATAGTTGATCATTCATTTTTTAGCAAAGAAATAATAAAAACAGACTCTAAGAAAAAAGAACATACTAACTCTATTATTTACAATGATGAAGTAACAATTGATTTTAATAATTTAATTGGAATTTATGGGAAATTG
>CAZOAE010000004.1:0-14589 GCA_964577725.1 uncultured Erysipelotrichaceae bacterium
CTATTAAAGATGGTAAAGCAAATATAACATTTACATCAAATAACTAAGGCTCAATTGAGCCTTTTTTAATACACAAAAAAGCAAGTCTATTCACAAAACAAACTTGCTTTTTAAATTACAATAATATTTTATTAACTCTACTTCTTTACTTTTCTTTTTCCAATTGCGTAATAATCAACATCTTTTAAAGCATATGGATTCAAGACACCTTTAAAGTCAAATACAACTGGATCTTTCATATAATCAATAAAATTTTCATTTGTTAATTCTTTAAATTCTTTAGATTCATTTAAGAAAATCGCTGCATCACAAGTTTTTAATGCTTCATCTAATGTATTCGCATACGCAAGTCTTTGATCTGATTTCATTTTCTTTCTAAATAAACTTGTAACATTTGAATCATAAGCAATAATACGGCAATTTTCTTTTAATAATTCTTCAACAACTTTAATCGCTGGTGATTGGCGAATATCATCTGTATTACCTTTATAAGATAAACCTAAAACAGCAAAACGCTTTGTGGATAAATCATCTCCATATACTTTTTTTAATTTACTAATTAATCGAGATGGTCTTCTATCATTTGCTCTCATTGCAGCGGATAACACTCTTAATCTAACATCATTATTTTCAGCCATTTTTAATAAAATTTTAGCATCTTGAGTAAGCCAAGGACCACCAAAGCCAATTCCAGAAGATAAATATTTTTGACCAATACGAGGATCTAAACCAATTCCATAACTAACTTCTTGAATATCAGCTTTTAATTTTTCACACATATCAGCAATTTCATTAATATATGAAATTTTTATTGCTAAATAAGCATTTGATGCATATTTAATTAATTCAGCAGATTCTGGAGAAACAATAAGTAATGGACAATCAAAATTACCATATAATTCTTTCATTGTCATTTGGGCATTTTTAGTAGTTAAGCCTGCGACAATTCTTGCTGGTTTTAACATATCTTTTATCGCAGTTCCTTGAGAAATAAATTCTGGATTTGATACGACATCTATTTTATATTTATGGTTAGTAAGATTAGTCATAAAATCTTTTACTTCTCTACAAGTTCCTACTGGAACAGTAGATCTAATAACAACGACAACATCATTTTGAATTTGTCTACAACATTCTCTTAAAGTAATGAAAAAAGGAGTTAATTCTGCAACACCATCTTCACTTTCATAAATTTCATTACAAATAACTAATAAATTTGCTTTATAAACAGCATCTCTAAATTCTGAAGTAAAACGAATTCTATCTGCATTTTTAGCAAGTTCTTCTTTTAACCTATTTTCGGTAAAAGGTGTTTCACCCCTTCTTAAATCAGCGATTTTCTTTTTATCAGAATCCAAAGCAAAAACTTCGTGACCTTTGCTTGCAAATCCAATAGCGTTCACTAATCCAACAAATCCAATTCCAACGACTGTTACTTTCATTTAAACCTCCACTTATTTATATAAGTTAAACTCATTATTACATTTATAAAAAAAATATGCAATTTCATATTATTTTTTTATATACAATTCTTACCTTTTTATATATGAAAGCGGTTTCTATTTTTCCTTTTTCTTTCACATTCGACATCTTAGTTAAGATAATATCATCAATATGGTTTTAAAAAAATGAAACATTCACTATAATATCAATAGAAATGGAGATAAAGAAAATATGATTGAATTTTTAAAGAAAGTGATTGTTGCTATTGTTCAAGGTATCGCAGAAATACTACCAATATCATCATCTGGACATATATTAATTACTAGTGAATTATTAAATATTGAAACATCATTACAATTTGCTATTTTTTTACACTTTGGTTCTTTAATTGCAATGATTATTTATTATTGGAATGATATTAAAAATATTCTTATTTCTTTAATTAATTACCTTTTCAAAAAAGATAGAGAAGAAGAAACATTATATTATTGTTCTTTATTTATTAAACTTGTAATTGCGACAATACCCGCGGGAGTTTTAGGTGTTCTTCTATCTAGCGCAATTGATTCATATTTTTCTAATCTATATTTTGTCTTTTCATTTTTAATAATTACTGGAATTTTATTATTAATTAATAAAAATCTTAATGGAGAAAAAACATTAAAAGAATTAAAATACAAAGAATCATTTTGTATTGGTCTATTTCAAGGCGTAGGATTATTTCCAGGAATATCTCGAAGTGGAGTAACTATTTTTGGAAGTAAGGTAATGCGTTTATCAAATGAAGAAGCCGCTCATTTTTCATTTTTAATGTTTTTACCAGTTACTGCTGGATCTTTTCTACTAGAAGTAATTAAAAACTTTAACTCAATTGACTTTAATAATACCCCAACTCTTATTATGGACATTTCTTGCATTATTATCGCTGGATTAACAACATTCTTTTCAGTTAAATACTTATTCAAATTAATAAAAAAAGGCAAACTTTACTATTTTGCCTATTATTGTTTTGCTATTGCTATTATTGGAATTGTAGTTTGTTTAATCACTAAATATGGTTTTTAATCGCCATAATCAGAACCACGAGATTTATTTTCGATAAATATTTGTAATTTATTTAATATATCATATAAAGTTAAAACAATATATCCTTCTTGAATAGTAACTGGTTCATCTTCATATTCTTCATCCATACCAGTAAAAATAACCTTTTTATTTCTTTTTACTATCCTTTCCATTTCTAATAAAACTTTTTGATAATCATTTTGATGTGTACTTTTAAAATTAGTTAAATATGCATAAAAAAGTGGTTCAATATAGAATCTTGATCCATCTTCATATTCATATAATTGACAAAAAGGATTATTTTTATCTTCAATTTTTTTTAAATGATTAAATTCTTCGTATTTCATTTTTATCTCCCAATTATTTTAAAATATTTTTCTTTATCTTCATTTTCTAAAATATTATCTATATTACATTTAATATTTAAGATACAGCCAGGATATATACTTTTACATAAATCAATTCCTATATAAGCATCAGATATTAAATTTTTATTACCTATTTCGACAATTCTTTTTCCAATAATTTCAGTTTCTTCAGTCAAAATAAATAGTTGATATGGCACTTCACAAGCATAAAGAGAACTTTTAGATATAATATCAACATTATTGGTTTTAAAAGCATTCATCACTTGAATATACGCTTTAGCATCTTCATTAATTAAATTATGAGTTTGTTTTTTCATTTCCAATAATCTTTTTTTTAAAGCTATTATTTCATCTTGAACATTCTCATAATTCTTTTTATTAATAGTAAAATTACAAACCATTAACATTAAATCAATTGCTAATTCTAAAACTAGACTCAGTGCTGATCCACCACCTGGAACAGATTTTTTTTCTTCTAACAACAAAGAATATTCTTCAATAGTAAGTTCATTTAATTCCATAAGTCATCTCCATACTTATTAAAGTATACAATAATTTAACATTTAGTAACGATTATTACTAATTTTTTCAAAAAAATATGATTTTTTTAGAATTACCGATTAAAGTTTTAATTTTTTTATTTTAAATGAAATAAATTATGTTATAATACTAAGGCGTATATATTTCGGAGGTTTTTTAATTTATGTTAAAAACAAATACAAATACAAAAACAAAAATCACAACAACAATTTTATTAAGTAGTATTATTGCCGTTATTATTTTAATACTTACTCCTTTATTTTTCGTTTACGAACTTGAATCTAGTAGTTTAAAAAGTATATGGGGATTTAATGCAATATTTGGTTTACAAAGTTCACAAATGATTCAAAGCATAAATCCAATATATTCATTTACTTGGGTTTTATATGTTGCAATATTATTATTCTTAGTATTAGGTTTTACTACTTACTACATTGGAACAAAATCAAGAGGATATTATATTTTCAGCGCAATTATATATGTTATTGTTGCAATTATCATATTTAACTCTAAAGCATGGGTTATTAACGAAGCATTCAGTGGAACAAAATCTATCGTCACAAATACTCATTTAGGTATTGGTGCTTGGTTCGCTGGTTTAGTAGCAAGTTTAAATGTTATCCTTTGCATTATTGAATTTAAAACATTCAAATCAAGATAATTAATTTAAATTAAGAATTAAAAAATCAATATCGCTTTCTAATATATTAATTAGTGAAGCGATATTTTTTATTTGTGAATTTATTTCTATTAAATAACTAATATCAACTTGTAAATGAATATTTTTTAAATTAAATATTGCTTCATTTAATTGAACTTTTGAACGATATAAATAAACATTTTTCAATGTTAGTAATGATTTTTTATTTACTTGATTATTCGTTAATAATATTTTATATCCTTTTTCAATATTTTTTTCTAATTTAATATACAAAGAAAAATAATAATAAAATTTTTGAAAACTTTTATTACTAGCAAATACTTTTTCATTAAATAAAGAATTAATTTTTTTAACTAAAATTTGATTATTTTCTTTTAACGCATTTAAAATCCAAGTTATATGATTAATATATTTATAAACTTGATTCATTTGTCCCTCGTATTTGCTTAAATAAATAAGTTAAACCCTTTTGTGATATTTGATTATCTTTATAAACAAAATAAGATAATTTACTAACATCAGTATATTTAACATTATGCTCTTGGCAATTAGTTAAAACTACTTCATTATATCGATTAATTAATTGATTATACTTTTGCTTCGCATTTTCTTCTAAAAAAATCGAATTATATAAAGGAATAACATTTATTTTCGGTGTATATGAAATTAAAATATCTAAACTATTATGTAAATAATAATCAAACTTTTCTAATGATGAATTAACTACTTGCTCATCATATTCTAAATTAAGTTCAGTATAATTAATTAATCTTAATAATTCATAATTTCCTATATTAAAAATAATTTCATCAGTATTTTTTAATAACGAAAGAATAGAGTTATTCGTAATTAAATTTAATCCATCTTTTTCTAACAAGGAATAAAAATTATCAATATAAAATCTTGAAGTTAAAAAATCACTATTATATGAAGTTTCAAATTCTTTTTCTAATTCTTCAACAAAATCACAATCTTTAATAGTAATATTTTCCCCTATTAATAGATTAATTTTATTATTCTTACAAGATAATAAACTAATAGAAAAAAGAACTAATAATATCTTATTCTTCATACACATCAATATTAGCCCCTAAAGATCTAAGTTTATTAACAAAATTTTCATATCCCCTTTCAATAAAATCAGCATTATGTAAAATTGTTTTCTCTTTACACATAAATGAAGCATAAACCATACTAGCGCCCATTCTTAAATCAGTGCAAAATATTTCTTTTCCTTCTAAATTCATTATTCCATTTATTAAAATATTTTGATTAACTTCACTAATACTCGCTCCCATCTTCTTTAAAGGAATTATATGAGTAAATCTTGAATTATAAACCTTTTCTTTTATAACTGAAATTCGAGGAATATTTAAACAAAAAACAGTTAGTAATGGTTGTAAATCACTAGAAATATTACCTTCTAATCCAGTTTCAATAAAACAAGATTTATTAATATCAGTTTTATTTAAAATAACATAATCATCGCCTAAAATATAATCTATATCTAATAAAGAAAATAAATCTAAAATACTTTTATTATGTAATGGACAAATATTATTAATTCTTAATTTAGAACATATTGTCGTTCCCATTAATAAAAATGTTCCAGTTTCAATACGATCAGGAATATTATCATAACTAACTGAATGTAATGATGATTTTTTAATATATGCGACACCTTTATCAAATAAAATATCAACACCCATTTTCTTTAACATCTTTACTAAATGATAAATTTCAATTTCTGTACATAAATTTTTTAAAGTAATATCTTTATTAAGACTTATTGTAAATAACAACGCATTAACTGTTGCGCCAAAAGAAGGATATTTTAAAACATATTCATTTTCATTATTTCCAACATAATCAAATAAATAAATATCATCAATTTTCTTATATTTAACTCCAAAATGATTAAACATATCTAAATGATAATTAATTGGTCTTTTATCAAAAGTACACCCACCACTTTCATTTATTTTTAAATGAGAAACTTCTTTTAATAAACTTCCAATTAAATAATAAGACGCTCTAAAGGATTTAATTTCATCTAAAACTAAATCTTTATATACTAAATTTCTTGTATCTATAATTAAACTATTATTTTCAAAACTAGTCTTAACATTCAAATAATTTAAAACTTTAATATACATTTCTATATCTTTAATAGAAGGAATATTATTTAATGTTGTTATTCCTTTAACTAATAAAGATGCAGAAATTAAACATAATGCACAATTTTTTGAACCAGAAATATTTATTTCCCCATTTAGTAAACCATTTGGATTTATAACATAAGTTTTAGACACATTTCATCACCTATTTTGTTAAAATATATTCAAAAAATATCTTAAATAGACTAATTAGTTGTCAAAGTTAAAATAGAATATTAAAATATTTATTAATTGATAAAGCGTTAATAATAAGAATATACGCTTTAAGAAAGGAAAAAATTATGATTTCAAAAAAACTTGCTCAATTAGTTTTAAATGCTGGGCTTGCAACTGGTGCTGATTTTGCTGAAATCTTTATCGAAGAAACATATGTTGAAAATATTTCTTTAGATAATGGTAATTGTGAAACCGCAACTAACAGTGTAATTTATGGTGCAGGTATAAGATTACTTAATAAATTACAAAGTGTATATGGATACACTAACGACTTAACAAAAAAAGGTTTATTACAATTAGCAACTTCTCTAGCATCTTCATTTAATGAAGAAAGAAAAATAACAGTTACTTCTATTAAACAAGTAAAAACAACAAAAAAACATCTTCCAAAAATTGACTATAAAACAATTAGTAAAGAAGAAAAAATTGCTTGGCTTTTAAAAGGAAGTAATGCTTGTAAAGAATATGATGAAAGAATCGTTAGAGTCTCTGCTGGATTCACAAATAAAGAACAATATGTTCACATTTTTAATTCTAATGGTAAATATATTAAAGATACTCGTATTAGGGGTAGAGCGTTCTTATCTGCGATTGCTTCAAATGGAACTTCAATTGAATCTAGTTCTTCTGGTCCAGGTGCTTTAAAAGGATTTGAATTTTTTACTGATGAAATTGATATTGAAAAGATTGGTCGTGAAACCGCTGAATCAGCATTAGTTATGCTAAACGCAAAAGAATGTCCATCTGGAAAAATGCCAGTTATTATTGGTAATGGTTTTGGTGGAGTTATCTTCCACGAAGCGTGTGGTCATTCATTAGAAGCATCTGCTGTCAGTAAAAATCTTTCTGTTTTCTCAAATAAATTAGGTGAGCAAATTGCTTCAAGCATTGTTTCCGCAGTTGATGATGGAACTATTGAAGGTGCTTGGGGAAGTGAAAATGTTGATGATGAAGGACACAAAACTCACCGTAATGTCTTAATTAAAGATGGTATATTAACATCTTATTTAATTGATTCATTTAATGGTAGAAGAATGAACGCTCACGAAAATGGTGCTTCAAGAAGACAATCTTATAAATATGAGCCAACATCAAGAATGTCTAACACCTTTATTTTACCTGGAAAATCAACACCAGAAGAAATAATTGCAAGTACTAAATTTGGTTTATATGCAAAATCTTTAGGTGGTGGATCAGTTAATCCCGCAACTGGAGAATTTAATTTTGCTGCGAATGAAGCATATATCATTAAAGATGGAAAAATTGCATATCCAGTAAAAGGTGCAACTCTTATTGGTTCTGGAAAAGAAGTATTATTAAAAATAGATATGATTGCTAATGATTTACAAAGAGCGCAAGGAATGTGTGGAGCATCTTCTGGATCAATTCCTACTGATGTTGGTCAACCAACCATTAGAGTTAGTGAAATGACCGTAGGTGGCAGAGGGGAGAAAATAAACTAATGAAATACGATATTTATTTTGATGAAGCAAAAAAACAAGGAATTAAAGAATTAGAATTATCTATCACTAAATCATATTCATTATCCTTTAGTTGGTTTAGGGGTGAACTTGAAACATATTCAACAAGTAATGTTTCTTCTTTATCCGCTCGTGGAACATATAATGGTCGTGCTGGATATGTAAATAGTGAAAAAATTGATAAAAATACTTTATCTTATATCATTGAAAAAATTAAAGAAAATGCTTCAGTAAATAATTCAACAGATGAAATTATCATCTTTAAAGGTAGTGAAAAATATCAAAAGAAAAATGTTTTTTCTCCAAAACTAGCACTTATTAGTATTGAAGAAAAAAAAGCATTAATTAAAGAATTAGAAAAAGCAATTAAAAGTAAAGATGAAAGAATTACTGATGTCGAATTAGGATATCAAGAAGCTGTTGATGAATATACCTTAATGAATTCTTATGGTTTAAATCTTAAAAGTAAATCAAATTACTGCACAATATACGCTCAAGTTGTGGCAATTGGAAGCGATAATGAAACAAAAACTGGATTTAAAGTCTTTATTGATAATGATTTAGATAAATTTAATTTTGATGAATTTGTTGATAAAATCGTTGATGAAACAATTTCTCAATTAAATGGTGGTCCTTGCTTATCTAAAAAATATAAAGCAATATTAAATCCAAATGTTACAAGTTCACTTGTTAATTTCTTTATTAGTAACGCTATCGCGGATGAAGTACAAAAAAATACATCACTATTTAAAGGAAAATTAAATCAACTTGTTGCATCTAAAAAAATTACTATCGAAGAAAGACCTTTAGATAAAAATCCATATTTTAGATACTTTGATGATGAAGGTGTAGCAACATATAACAAAAAAATTATTGATAAAGGTGTATTACTTACATATTTATATAATTTAGCAACAGCCAAAAAGGATGGTGTTGAATCAACTGGAAATGGTTATCGTGGTTCTGGAAAAGTTGGAACATCAACCACTAATATAGTTGTTAAACCAGGAAGAAAAACTGAAGAAGAATTATTTAAAATAGTAAATGAAGGTATCTATATTACTGAAGTTGAAGGTTTACACGCTGGAATGAACTCTCATTCTGGAAACTTCTCACTCCAAGCAAAAGGATACTTAATTGAAAATGGAAAACGCTCATCACCAGTTTGTTTAATAACAATCGCAGGTAATTTATTTGATATATTTAAAGATGTTAAAGAAGTTGGTTCAAATCTTACTCGACTTGGAGAAACTTCTGCTCCATCTATATATATAAAGAAAATTTCAGTATCTGGAATCTAATCAAAAAGGGAGAAATTTTAACTCCCTTTTTTAATACTTAATTAAACAATTTCTTATTCAATATTAGATTGTATTTCTTCATCAATATAGTATATTGGTCTATTTTGAGATTCTAACAATGTTCTACCAACATATTCACCAACTATTCCAATAAAGAATAATATTAAACTTCCCCATAAAGAAACAAAAGAGAAAATTGCCCCTAATGAAGAAAGAATATAACATTTATATAAGATATAAAAAACTATTAAACAAATAAATGAAATTACTGAACCTATCATTCCTAAAATAAAAGATATTCTCAATGGAACAATCGAACTAGATGTAATAGAATCTCCAGCAAGTTTAATCATCGCGCCATAATTATAATGAGATGTTCCTTTTGGTCTAGCTGGTCTAACAAATTCTATTTCAGCTGTTTTAAAACCAACATAAGGAACTTCTATTCTAAATACCCTATTAGTTTCTGTTAACTCATTTACATAATCAACAACTCTTTTAGACATCAAACGATAATTTCCAACATTATTAGGAACTTTAATTTTTCCAGTTAATTTTCCAATTACATTATAAAATATCTCTGCAGTAATTCTTTTTAAAAATGGATCTTTTTTTCTATTAACCCTTTTAGCGTTTACAACATCATAACCTTCTTCGTATTTTTTTATTAAATCTAAAATTAATTCTGGTGGATCTTGTAAATCAGCATCCATAACAATAACAATATCGCCTTTTGAATGTTTTAATCCAGCACATACTGCTGATTCATGTCCAAAATTTCTTGATAATGATAAAATATGTAAATTCTTTTGAATTTCTTTTTGCCTTTTAAGTAATAATAATGTTTCATCTTTAGAACCATCATTAACACATAAAATAGTTGTTTGATAATTTTCAATTTTTTCAACAATTCCATTAATAGTTTCAAAAAATAAAGGTATCATTTCTTGTTCATTATACATTGGAACAACAATAGTAAGTTTCTTCATATAGCACCTCTTGAATATATTTTAGATTATAACATTATTATTTGCATTAATAAAACTATAAAAAAATTAATAACATTTTCAATAATATTTTTCTTATTAAATACATATTTAATTGAATAAAGAATTAAAAAATATTACAATTGTTTAAATGATTATTTAATATAATTAAATATATCTTTATAAAGGAGTGATATTAAATGAAAAAAATAAGTTTACTTGTTTCTTTATTGTTATTAACTAGTTTAAGTACTTTAGTTTCTTGTGATGAAAATACATCTTCTAAAATTGTTGATGAAATTAAAGTAACTATTCCAAAAAATGATATTGTCGTTGGTTCTACAATTAATTTAGATGACTATATTAAATGTTACTGTGAAGGTGATATTGTAAATAAAAAATATAACGCAACTGTTGTAACAGAAGGTATGGCTTCATTAGATGGACATAACTTAACAATATTAAATGAAGGAACTGTCAATGTTGAAATAAGTGTTGATGAACAAACCGAGACTTTTACTATTAGTACAATTTCTCAATTAAAAGAAAAATTTAAAACTACAACTGAAAATGTTGGTAAAAAATATTATGTTGATAATACAACAGTTGAAAATAATGTAATTCATTTAACTGGAAAAGGATTTTTACATAATAATTCTTATTTTGCATATTGTTATGATCCTATTTTATTTCCAAATCAAGATTTAGCTGAACATGAAAATAAATGGACTGGTTTAATTCAAACATATTATAGTGAAACATATTCTTTCTCTATGGATGATGGAAAAGGAACTAACTTAAATGTTCTTCCAGGAAAACAATATAGTATTGAAAACTATTATTTAAACTTTGACTTCCCTTTATCTTATGATGTATTTGAAACAAAAAATGGAAAATTAGAAACAACGAACACTTCTATTATTGATAATTGGATTAATTATTCAATGGGAGTAATTTATACTCCAACTGAATTAGGTGTTGAAGATTATAAATTAACCGCTGAATTTTCTAATGTAATCACTCAAGATAATGAAACTATTGAAGCCTTAATTATCAGTGTTTATACATATAATTATAAAGATTCTTCAACAAATATTACTTATACCGAAGAAGAACCATATTTATATTTATCTAATGCTGTTTTATTTGATAAAGAATATTATTCAATTCCAACATTAAATTCATATATCACTTCAAGAAAAAAACCAAGTGCTTTATCACATAAAGAAATTAAAGAAGCATTTGAACCATTCGTAGATTCAAAGACATATACCTTAGAATCAAATTTCTATTATACTGATTATGATAATAAACCTACTGAAGAACCAAGTGGTTCTACTATTCCTAATGAAACTTATTATACATATGTTAATAAAGATGGATTCCTTACTGAATATAGTGATGGAACTATAAGTGGTGTAGTTAATAAAAATGATTCATTATATACAATTTCTAATACTGATTTTAATGGTAATATAATTGAAAAGCCAAAAGCAACAAAATACACAGATTCTTCTTTTTCAAGTACTGATATATGGGGTGGAGATTTTACTATATATTTAGCATCAACTTTCACTCAACCACTTTTATATTCACCAATTAATATTATGTTAAATGAAGAAAAAGAAGGTGTTAGAACAATTGAAATTGGTTCATATTCTAGTGATAACTTCTTCTTATACGCTATGTATAATATGCCTGGATGGGGATCTTCTTTATATAGTTCACTTTCAACAAATTCATATTTAATGTATTGTACTGCTTATGTTACTATAACTAATGTAGATGTAGTTGTTGATGTTCAATTTGATATGGGCGCTGACACAATTTATCATATGCAATCAAGATATTTTGATAATAATATAGATAAGTTATCAAATAAACTTGACTCATTAAGCATTGATTATACTGCTTAAGATTTCATTAATAATAAATTTTATAAGACTATTGAGATAAGTTAAAGATAAAAACTTCTCAATAGTTTTTTTATAAATAAATATTTTTATTAAAATAAGTAAATAGCATTATTAATATTATTATGTTATACTATTTTACAAGGAAACCAATCTATGGAAAATCAAATTAAAGTTAATTTATGGATTAATGAATTATTAGATGAAGTAAATTCAGCATCTTTAACTAATTTTAATCCTTCAAAGTCATCAATATTAAGAATTACTAATCATCAATATGATGAAATATTTTCATATTTAATAAAAGGAAAGACAATTAGAATTGGTAATTTAGAATTAATTAATAAAACCTTACTTCAAGCATTAAATGATGCTGAAAAAGAAGATGTGCAAAATAATAAAATTAATATTTATACCGCGGATGATTATAAAGTTCAAAATAAAAAACTAGAAACATTAATTAATGAAAAAAACTTATTTTTAACTTTTGGTTTATTAGATTATTTTGAAGATAATCATATGATAGTTAAGTCCGCTCCTTTAGTTTTAATGCCAATAAAACTAGAATATTTACCACGACAAAAATCATATCAAATATCAGCGATTAATCACGAAATATCTTTAAATAACGCTCTTATTGAGAAATTAATGGATACAAGAAGAATTGATATTTCTTATCCATTAGAAAATGATTTTTCTTTAATTGAATTTCTTACCTATGTTTCAACAAAAGTTAAAAATTATCATTTTTCTGTTAATAATGGTTGTTTTTTAACTTCTTTAAATATAAATCATCATTATATTTATCGTGATTTTATTACTAGAAAAAAAGAAATAAATAATTTATCAATTATTAAATCAATATCATACTTAAATGCTGAATTTTATAATCTAAACAAAGCAACTTCTATCCCTTTAAATAATCATTATCTATCATTATTAGATTTAGATAATGAAGAATATAAAATCATTAAAAGATTAAATTTAAGAAATAATACTGTTATTAAAACAAATTCACTAGAAAATAAAAATCACTTATTAACAAATATTATTTATGATTTTTTATTAAATAACAAATCAATATTATTAACTTATGATGATGAAAATACTTATAAAGAAATTATAACATTTATTAAAAATAACAATTTAGATGAATTTACTCTTAATCTTTCTACAAGTAAAACTTCAAAAGAAACATTAATTGATAAATTACTAAAAAAAGATAAACTTGATTTTGATATTAAATTATTAGATCAAAGTAAAATAGATGAAACAGTTGATACTTATTATTTATTAAAAAATAATTTTAAAAAATATATAAACGCTCTTAGAAAAAATAATGAACCAATCCAATTTACAATTAATAGGACAATGGAGAATTATTATGCTCTTGATGAGTATCCACTTATTAATGTTGATATTCCCAATGTTAATTTAATTGATGAAATCAAATTAAAGGAATATTTAACTGCGATTAATTCATTTACAACTTCATTAGAAAACTTAAAATGTAACTACATAGACCACCCATTCTATGGATTTACTAGTTTATATTGTAATCAAAAAGAATATCTTGATTTAAAAGAAAAAATAACTTTATTATCAAGTGAATTTGAACCAGTTTATAAAGCATTTAATACATTAGAAAAAGAATATCATTTACCAAAACCAATTAATTTAAAAGATATGAAAGCAATTTTAAATATTGTTTCTTTAATTCCTGAATGCGTTAGTTTAGGTAATGAAATGTTTGAAATACAAGATTATTCATCTACTATTTCTTCTTTAGTAAAACATAATGAATTATTTAATTCTATTAACCAATTAAGGGCAAAAATTATTTCTTTATATGAAGATAAAGTTTTCTTAATTAACAATGATATATTAAAACAACAATTAACATCAAAATCTATATCAAAAAAAATAATAAAATCTTATCGTCAATTTTTTATGAAAAAGGCTAAAATTGATGAAAATATCTTATCAAGAGTTTCCCAAGATTTAGAAGAATACTACAATTTAGAAAAAGAAATAGAATCATTATATAATGAAAATTCATTGTTCCATAAATATTATAATGAAGGTGTTTTTGATATAAATACCATTAAACAAAAATTATCATATATCAATCAATTTAAAGATAATTGTGATTATTTAGCAAAAAAAGATATTAATTATTCTTATAAAAAACTATCTTCATTTACTGATGAAAAAGTAAAAAGTTTACTTTCTAATAGAAAGAAAAGTCAAATGGCATTTAATCATTTACTTAACTATATTACTTATATTCAAAAATATTTTGATATTAAATTAATTGATTTTTCTTTATTACCACTTATTACTTTAGAAAATAAAATTTCAACTGAAGAGTTTTATGATAAACTAGAAAATGGTACGGTTGCAAAAACTTCTTGTATTAATCCAAGTACTTTTATTGA
>CAZOAE010000005.1:0-14046 GCA_964577725.1 uncultured Erysipelotrichaceae bacterium
TGGTCTTATTTATGTGTTTTTAATAAGAAATATATTTATTTTTTCTCAAAAATGGTTTATTTTTAACTTAGGAAGATTAAAAAAAGTACATCTATTATACAAATAGATGTCTTTCTTACATGAATAACTTTAAAATATATTTATAAAACCATAACATTTTATTTTTTCAAATGATAATATAATGAATATGTAGGAGACTAAATATTATGATTATTTTTAAATATGGCAGTTCAATGCAAAGAGATCCTTATGTTATTTTTTATCAAGATTATTACTATTATGTATGCGCTAAAAATGGTAATGAAATTTATATTGGAAAAACTAAAAACATTTTAGATTTAGAAAATACCACCTTTGAATGTGTATATAAAGCACCAGAAAATACAATGTATTCTAAGGAATTATGGGCACCAGAATTACACATTATAGATGATAAATGTTATATTTATGTTGCTTGTGATAATGGGGATAATAATACACATAGAATGTATGTTTTAGAAAATAATTCATCAAATCCATTAGATATTTATAAAATGCATGGACAAATAACAGATTCCACTGATAAATGGGCTATTGATGGTACTGTTTTTAAATATAAAAATCAATTATATTTTTCTTGGAGCGGTTGGGAAACTGATGAAAACATTATGCAACAAATTTATATCGCTAAAATGGAAGATCCTTTTACCATTTCTTCTAAAAGAGTAAGTATTTCTAAACCTACTTATTCTTGGGAATTACATGGTGGGATTCCTTTAGTAAATGAAGGTCCAGCAGCGTTAATTCATAATGATGATTTATTTTTAACATATTCCGCAAGTGGTTGTTGGACAAATAATTATTGTGTTGGTTTATTAAAATTAAATGGTGATGATTTATTAAATGAAGATAATTGGGTTAAGTATGATAAACCTTTAATTGCAGCAACATCTACTTTAAAAGGTCCAGGTCATAATTCATTTACTAAAATTAATAATGATGATTATATTATTTTCCACGCTTTTAATAATGATGCTAGTGAAGGTGGACATTCAGTAAATGTTCATATAAAGAAAATTAATTGGATTAATAATTTACCTATCGTAGAATAAAAATATGAAAAACAATAAAGTTAAACTAATCACAGATGGGAGTATCATTGTTGCTATTTATTTAGTTTTTTTATTAATTGTTAGATTAGGTGGCTCTCTACTTGACTCAATATTTTTTATTTTACCATTGCCTTTATGTGTATATGGATATAAATATTCTATAAAAGAAAGTTTAATTGTATCAGTCGCATTACTTATTGCTTCATTAATTTTAATAGATCCATTTTCAGCACTATTATATATAATTCCTTCAACCATAATAGGCTTAATTTATCCTTTGATTTTAAAAAAGAAATTTAAATATATATATGAAGTTGTTATCATAAGTATTTTATTTCTTATCGCTACTTTATTAAACTCTGTTATCTTTGGTTATTTATTTAATTATGATATTATTGAAGACACTAAAAGTATTGTCACTTTTTTATCATCAATATTTAGCCATTTATCTTTAACTTATATTGAAGCAATATTAGTAAGTATTATTCCTTCAACTCTTATTTTATCTTCAATTTTAGAAGCAATTTTATTATCTATTATTTTTAGATTACTTATTTCAAAAATAAATAAATTAAAGATTTCTTTTTCTTATCAAACATCTTTTGAAACTATGCCTAAAATAATTGGTTATATTTATATTGTAATTCTTATTTTAATGATATTTTCAATTAAAAAAATTCCTTCAAAAGATAATCTATTTGTTTTATATTCAATTATTTTAAATATTGGTGTTATTTATAGTTTTTTCATTATTTATCAAGGAATGTATCTAATAAGTAAATATAGTTTTCATACAAAAAGAAATTATCTATATTATATAAGTGTTTTATTACTATTTATTTGCCCTTTAATCATTCTATTTATCGGTATAATTCAAAGTGTTTTTAGAATTTCTAACAAAATATCATAATTTTCCTTATCAATAAAAAATTTTACTATATATTTTTTATAATATATAGTACAATTATTTTAAAAGAAAGAGGTTTTGTTATGCAAAAATTATTACACAACATATTAATAACAATAGTCATCATTTTCTTATTTGAAACAGCAATATGTGGTTGTTTATTTTTCTTAATGGATAGTGATTATTTATCTAATTACATTAAAGATTTACTTGTTGGAGCAATTTTCTTAATTATCATTTTAAATTTATTAATTGTTATTATTGCCTTCAAAAAAATATCTAATGCAAAATATAAAACCGATATTTCTTCTTTAGATGTTATTGGTTATGATATTCAAAAAGCATATGATTTTGGGAAAATAGGAATTATCATTGTTGATGATAATAACTGTGTCATTTGGACTAACACTTTCTTTAATTACATTCAAAGTAAATTAATAGATTCTAACATTTTTGAATGGGAGCCAAAACTAAAAGCACTTCACGATACAAAAATAGATGAAGTGAAATTAGAAATCAATAATATTCACTACGCTATTAAGTATTTACCCCAAACAAAGATGTATATTTTTAAAGATATATCTACTAGTGAGAATTTAATAAAGTATTCCGAAGAACATATGCCAGCCGTAGGTATTATTGCAATTGATAATTATCAAGATTTAGCAAATTTATTAGATGACTTATCAATTAATGATAACTTAGCAACAATTCAAAAAATCATTTTAGATTATTCTAAAAAATTTAATTTGTTATTAAAAAAATATAAAAATGATGCTTATTTCTTCATTTGTACAAAAAAAGATTATGATGCTATTATTGCGGATAAATTTTCTATATTACAAAATGTTAGAAATATAATGAGCGATAACGATAATGATTTTACTTTATCAATTGGTATTTCCAGTGGAACAGATAATTATTTAAGATTATTTGAACTAGCATCAAAAGCATTAGATGTTGCTTTATCTAGGGGTGGAAACCAAGCTGTAGTATCAACATTTGAAGAAAACTTAAAATTTATTGGGGGACAAACAGAAGCAAAAGAAAAGAAAAACTCTGTTCAATCAAGAGTTATGTCTAATTCATTAACTGCTTTAATTGAAGAATCAAATGCAGTTTATATTATGGGACACGATATTGCTGATTTAGATGCAATTGGATCTTGTTTAGGTATGTATTGTTTTTCTTCAATTTCTTGTAAAAAAGTAAAAATTATTTATGATGAATTTGCTTTAGAAAATAAAACAAAAAAAGCATTCAAAAAATTATTTAATAAAGAACAAATAAATGAAATGACAATTTCTCCATCAAAAGCAATTGATGAAATAACATCTAAATCTTTATTAATTGTTGTTGATGTTCATAATCCATCTAATACAATGTCACCTTCATTAGTAAAAAAAGCCGATAGAATTGCCGTTATCGATCATCATAGGCGTGGAGAAAAATATATCGAAAAAACAGAATTTAATTATATTGATCCAAGTGCTTCATCAGCATCAGAAATGATCGCGGAAATGATTAAATATTCTTCATTATCAATTGATGTCCCTACTTCAATTGCAACATTTATGTTATCTGGTATTTTCTTAGACACAAATTATTATCGAAATAAAATTGGTGTTAGAACATATGATGCTTCTTATATTTTAAAAAGTTTTGGTGCCGATAACACTCTTGCGGATTCATTCTTAAAAGAAGAATATGAAGAATATGCTTTAAAAACAAAAATAATGTCAAATTCAATTATTCCATACTATGGTATTTTAATTGCAAGAGCCGACCAAAAAGATATTGTTGAACAAGCAATGTTAGCTCGTGTCGCTACTGAAAGTTTACAAATTTCTGGTATTAATGCTTGCTTTGTTGTTGGGCGAATATCGGATAAAGAAATTGGACTTTCATCAAGAAGTGATGGTTCAATTAGTTGTCAAATACTATGTGAAAAACTAGGTGGAGGTGGTTCATTCACTTCTGCTGCAGCAAGATTTCAAAGTACAAATATTGATGATATTGTTGCAAAAGTTAAAAATATTTTAGATCAATATCTTAATGATGCTAGACAAAAGAAAGTTGGTGATTAAAATGAAAGTTATTTTATTAAAAGATGTTAAAAATGTTGGAAAAAAAGATCAAATTGTTGAAGTTTCTCAAGGATATGGTAGCAATTATTTAATTAAAAATGGACTTGCTATTCTTTATTCATCTGGATCAAAATACACTTTAGATAAGCAAATTAAGCAAAGAGAAGATGAAGATGAAAAAAATAAAGAAGAAGCAAAAATTATTGTTGAAAAATTAAAATCTATTACCTTAGAATTTACTGCGACTGCTTCAAAAGATGGAAGAATGTGTGGTACTATTTCTCCAAAACAAATTATTAATGAATTAAAAATTAAGCATTCTATTGAATTAGATAAAAGAAAATTTGTTGATAAATATCCAGTAAACGCATTTGGTTATACTCGTTTAAAAATTGAAATATATAAAGGCATTATAGGAACAATTAATGTTCGTGTAATTGAATCAAAATAATATGAGTACAAGTAAATTAATTTATAATTTGGAATCTGAAAAAACAATTTTAGGTTCAATGATTTCTTCAAAGAAAATTTGTAATAATGCTTTAGATTTTTTAACTAAAGATGATTTTTATGATCAAAATGCAAATGCACAAATATTTTTAGCAATTAAAAATTTATTTAATAACGATAAAGTTATTGATAATGCTTCTATTACTAATGAGTTACAAATCAATATGAAAGTATTAGATCAAATTGGTGGTGTTGATTATCTAGCAGAACTTCAAGAATATTATATTGGAGATAAAAATGCTGAATATCATATGCGTGTAGTTCACGATTTATCTTTAATTAGACACTTATTTGATACTGCAGATTCTTTAAAAGATGAATTTTTAACAAAAAAGATTAGTGATATTTCCGATTTTATTTTAAAATACGATTCATCAATTACAAATTTAACAAAACAAAGATCTTCTGGTGGTTTTCAAACAACAAAAGAAGTCTTAGAACAAATTTCTAAAAATTTACAAAAGAAAAGAAATTCTCCAACAAAAAAACAAATTACTGGTATTGATACTGGTTTTAGTTTTTTAAATTTTTTAACTAAAGGTTGGCAACCAGGTTCTTTAAATATTCTCGCTGCAAGACCTTCTGTTGGTAAAACAACATTTGCCATTAATCTTGCTTATAATGCTGCGAGTAAAGGAAAAACATCTGTTGCTTTCTTTTCTTTAGAAATGTCTTCAACATCAATCGTAGAAAAATTACTTGCTTCAACAAGTATGATAAGTGGAAGTAAAATTCAAACTGGGGATATTTCTAATAGCGATTGGATGGCAATCGAAGAAGCACAAAGAAAATTAAATGATATTAATTTTTATATTGATGATACTTCTGGAATTAAAATTGGTGAAATTAAAACTCGTTTAATAAAATTAAAACAAAACGATCCTAATTTAGGTTTAGTTATTATTGATTATTTAGGTTTAATTAATTCTAGTGATCCTAATTTAATTGGTAAAGATAAAATTGATGATATTACTCGTTCATTAAAAGCCGTTGCTCGTGATTTAAATCTTGCTATTATTTGTTTAAGTCAATTATCAAGAGCGAATGAAAAAGAAAAAAGAAAACCAGCATTATCAGATTTAAGAGATTCTGGTTCAATTGAACAAGATGCTGATACCGTTATGTTTTTAAATCGTGTTAATTATCAAAAATCACAAGAAGTAGATCAAGTTAAAGATGATACTTTATCTAATAACACTGATGAAATTGAAGTTGATTTAAAAAAGAATCGTTTAGGTCAAATTGGAGTAATTAAACTTTGTTTTTTAATGAATGTTGGTAAATTTACTGAATTAAGTGGAGAAGCACAATAATGAGATATTATGTTTTTGCTTCTGGATCTAAAGGTAATTGTACTTTAATATGCTCATCAAATCGTTATTTATTAATTGATAATGGCTTATCTCATAGAGCATTTAAAAATCATTTATCTAATGTTAATGTTGATTTATCTAGTATTAATGTTGTATTAGTAACTCATAAACATTCTGATCATTGTTCTGGATTAGACATTTTTCAAGATGAATATATTTATTCAACTAAACAAACAAGAGATTTATATGATGATAATCATGAACTAAAACCATATCAAACATATATTTTAAATGGATTTAAAATCACTATCATTCCAACTTCTCATGATGCAGTTGGTTCAATTGGCTTTGTTATTGAAGATGATAACGAAAAATTAGTTTATATTACTGATACTGGTTATTTATTTGATAAATCTTTAGACTATTTAAAAGATGCTGATTATTACATTTTTGAATCTAATCACGATATTAGAATGTTACTTGCCACGAATAGACCTCAATATTTAATTGATCGAATTATGGGAGATAAAGGTCATTTATCTAATGAAGATTCTAGTTTATATTTATCAGAATTAATTACTCCTAGAACAAAAGAAATTGTCCTAGCGCACCTTTCTGAAGAAGCTAATACACCCGAACTTGCGTTAAATGCTTTTTCTAAAATAATGCGAAAAAGAAATATCAATATCACAAATATTAATGTTAGATGTGCTTCGCAAAGAGAAATGCTTACTGGTGGAAACTTAATTAAGGAAATTATCAATGTTTAATATAAAACTTATTGTTGTTGGAAAGATTAAAGAGTCTTATCTTAAAGAAGAAATCAATGAATACATTAAAAGATTATCAAGATATTGTAAACTTTCAATAATTGAAGTTGATGATGAAAAAATTAAAGAAAACGCTTCTTTAAAAGATGAATTAATAGTAAAAAAAGAAGAAGGTAATCGCATTTTAAAAAAATTAAAAGATGATGATTTTGTTTTATTAATTGATTTGCATGGTCAAGAATTAGATTCAGTAAGTTTTTCAAAAAAACTTGAGGATATACTAAATAATAGAAGTTCAATTTGTATTGTTATCGCTGGTTCATTAGGTTTTGATGAATCATTAATAAAAAGAGCAAATTATCGTTTATGTCTATCAAAAATGACATTTACGCATCAAATGACAAGAGTTATTGTTTTAGAACAAATATATCGTGCATTTAAAATTATGAAAAATGAAGTTTACCATAAATAGGAGTTACTATGGAAAAAAGATTAACATTTGAAACTATAAAAACTAAAATTAAAAATTTTAATTTATTTGAAAAAATAAAAAATCTTTATTTTGCGATTAAAAAAAATAAGTACGCTAGTTTTATTATCTTTTTATATTTTGTTAGTTTCATAATGTTTTCAATTACTTTATTAAATAATAGTTTTACTATTCCTTTATCTGGAGATTTTACTTTACAAGAAATACCTTTTTATTTTAATGGTTATGATGATTGGTGGCATTATTTTGTAACTGGTGAATTCGTTATGTGGGACGATTCTGCAATGCTAGGGGTAAATAATATCGCCGCTAATTCATTCTATTATTTAATGAATCCATTTTTCTTAGTTTTATTAATTGTTCCCCGTTCAATAATGCCCCAAGCACAAGCATTTATGATGATCACTAAAATGGTTCTCGCTGGTTTAACAATGAAATTATTATTAGAAAAATTCAATGTTAAAGAAGAAACAACTTGGCTTGTCGCTACTGCGTATGCTTTCTGTGGTTGGAATTTATATTATCTATGGTTTAATCACTTTTTAGAAATTGCCGTTTTAATGCCTTTATTCATTTTAGGATTAGAAAAAATTATAAAAGATCAAAAACCAATATTTTTAATAATGACTATTTTTGTCACTGGAATTACTAATTACTTCTTTTTAATTTCTTTTTGTTTCTGTGGTGTTATATACGCTGGTTTTAGATTCTTTCAAAATCTTAATTACTATAAAATAACAATGAAAGAGAAAAAAGAAAACAATATTCCTTATATAATGGACATTCGTTTAGAAGTTTTAATTCAAGGAATTTTTGCTTTTGTAACTGGATTATTACTCTGTGCATTTATTTTATTACCTTGTTTTTCTGTTGCGTTAACTAATACTAGAGTAACTAATCAAACATACTTAACTAATTTAACTGAATCATTTTCATTAATATTTAATAATTCTAATGACTTATCATTTTTTGAAAACTTAAAATCATTCTTTAATCTTTTATTTTCTTGGGATAATTTAAAATGGAATATTACAAAAGAAAAAAATACTTTATTTCCATTAATCGCATTTTTTACCCCAAATGTTTCTTGTTTTGATTCCGCTGTATTTAACCATTCTAGTTATGATAATGCTTACGCTTCTACTTTTATCTATACCCCTTTAATGTTAATGCTTATTCCAAGTTTTATTAATTCATTAAAAACAAGAAGTGTATCAACTATATTAGGATTTTTTGGAGTTATCTTATTAATGTTTACTCCTTTTGCATATTATTGTTTTTCTGGTTTTACTGAAAACGCATACGCTAGATGGTATATTTTTATCACTGTTATAAGTTTAGTTTTTATTGCTATTCAATATGATAAAAAAGAAGAAATGAGTATTTGGTATTTAGATATATCATTTGGTATTGTTATTGCAATATATGGTTATTTATTATTCCAAAGTGAAGCATTAATGGATCAACCAAATATTGAAACAATGGATGAAAGAGGCTTATATATGTATGGAGAAATTATATATATAATCTTTATGTATATCTATATGCGTAAAAATTTCAAAAAAGTAGAATTTACTTATAATTTAAGATATTTTGTTGCCTTAGAAGCCGTTGTTATGTGCAATATTACCTTATTCTGTCAAGGTATTTCAACATATTCTAATCTCTATCAAGGTCAAGATAATATTAGTGAAGAAATGGATATTACTTCAACATTAAACGATATTGATGATTCATATTTTAGATTATTTTCTACAACTGCAGATAGAAATGGTAATAACTTAGCAATGATGTATGGAACAAGTGGATTAGGAACATTCCATTCTGTTTATAATTATGAATTAGAAGATTTCTTAGGCTGGTCAAAAATTCAATATGGTGGTCGTAATGGTTGGTCTATGGGAGTCCACGAAAAAAGAATTAATCTTGATGAATTTTTAGGTGTTAAATATTATCTATTAAAGAAAAATGATACAAATATTCCTTTTGGTTTTTATGAATATCTTTCAACAAATAGTCACACTTTATATCGAAATGATAACTTTATTGAATTAGGTTATGCTTTTGATTCTATTATAATGGCTCAAACATATGATGATTATTATAATAATGAAGAAATAACAGATAAAGGTGCATTAAGTTATGGATTATCTTCTGATAAGCGTGAAACTTTAATTAATGAAAATGCTTATTTAACTGGCGCTATTTTATATGAAAACGATATAAAAGAATTACTTGGAGAAAATTATCGTGATAATGATAAATTTAATATTATTACAAATTCTTCTTCATTCTCAACTTCTTTATATAAAGCAAATATTTTAAATTCAAATATCAATGTTCAATTTGGTAATTGGGATCATAAAAATAACAAATTCTTAGGTTATATTGATGCTGGAACATTTGGTTCACAATTTACTAGACCAGCAGATAATACTAATCCAGAAAAAAATATTACAAATTACTATGGTTTAACTTGGAATTCTTATTTAGATATTGATACTTCTAAATTAAATATTGGTGCGGATTGTTCAACAAGGGGTAAATGTTTTGTCGCAGTTCACGCAAAAATGGGAGAAAATTTAGAAATTACATTATATGGTGGTGAAGGTGATAATGAACATATTATTACTTCTGATAAACATATGACACATTGGTATAACACTAATGGTGATGTTAAATATCAAAGGGGATTTTATGTTGATGAAAAAGTTACAAAAATTAGAATTAAAGTTTGTGATACATTTGGAATAAATGAAAGAATATATTTTCCTTATGTTCATTATCAATATGAAGATGACTATATGGAAAAAATTAATAAATTAAAACTTTCTCCATTAGAAAATATCACTCATACTGCGAATACATTTACTTTTGATACTAATTTTGATAAAGACAAAATGGTTGTATTACAAATTCCTTATGATAAAGGTTGGTCATTAATTCGTGAAGATAATAGTAATAATAAAGAAAATATCACAATTTATAAAGGACAAGGTGGATTTGTTTCATTCTATGGAAATGAAGGAAATTATCATTATTATTTACATTATGAAACACCATTATTAAAAGAAGGTATATATCTTCTTGCTATTGGTTCATTCCTTGTAGGGGCTTATTATTTAGGACACACTTATTTTTACACTAATAGAAAAAGATACCTAAACTTATCTAAAATAAATTAACATCTAACAATACTTTTATCTAATAATATTTTATTAATTTCACTATAAAATTCTTCTTTCGTATTAATTCTTGAAAGACTAATTTTATAGTTTTTTACATTTGAAAAACCTTTTAAATACCAAGAAGCAATACCACGCATTTCTCTTATCGCGGAATATTCTCCTTTTAATTCCATTAATTTTTCAAAATGTTCTTTTAAATAGTCAATTTGCTCGTTAATACTAGTCGGTGGTAAAATAACTCCTTCATCAAAATAAGTTCTAATTTGCTTAATTAAATGGGGATTTCCTAAGCAACCACGCCCAATAGCAATACCATCACATTTTGTATATTCAATAACATCTATCGCTTTTTGTAAGGTATCGATATCACCATTTGCAATAATAGGAATATTAACTTCTTCTTTTACCTTTTTTATTAATTCATAATTAGCATTTCCAGAATACATTTGTTTTCTAGTTCTTCCATGTATACAAATTAAACTAACACCAGCCTTTTGTAAAAGTTTACAAACATCAATAACAGTTATTTCATTTTCATCCCAACCTAATCTTATTTTACAAGTAACTGGTTTTTTTGATAATTTCACTAATGAAGAAATTGTATCAAACAATTCATAATGTCTTTGTTTTCTTAACCAAGAAGAACCAGCATTATTTTTTATCACTTTATTAACTGGACAACCTAAATTAATATCTAAATAATCATAATCAGCAATTTCTTGTAAAACATCTAAACCTTTTAATAAAGATTCTTTTGATCCACCGAATAATTGAATTGCTACTGGTTTTTCTAATGAAGAAGTTTTTACCATTTTAAAGGTTTCTTCATTCTTATAAAAAAGAGCAAAATCAGAAATCATTTCACTTACAACAATATCAACCCCAAATGGTTTCATAAATTCACGATAGGCAATATTTGTGTAACCCGCAAGTGGGGCTAGCATAATAATCGGTTTTTTCAAAATATATTCTCCTAAATCAAATAACATATTAATTATAAAAAACTTATATTTTTTTTACATCAAAAAAAGAGAATGTACTACATAATTATTCTGCTACCAAATTATTTTTACTTTTACACAATAATAATTAGATAGTATGATTGTCGAATATTTTATCAATCAATATAATATTATATCTCCATTGAATTTGTGCAACAGACTGTTGCACATTTTTTATCATACTGATTGTTGTAATTTATGTAGTTATTTATCAGTTGAAAATATATGTGATTATCATTAATAACACAAAAAAATAACTAACTTTTCAACTTCTTTTATTTTACTTCTAAACATATTTTCTTCTTTTTCTTAAGATTTATAAAAAAATAGAAGAAGTCTAAAAATTTGGACTTCTTCAATAAAATCATTTTTTAATTTTACCCAGTTCTTATGAGTATCTAACTTTAATTAAAACTTAATCTTCTTTTTTCTCTAATGTTTTTTCTTCACTAGTTTCTTCTTTATTTAAAGAATCGTGATCCATTAAATAATTAATTTCTTCAGCGGTAATTGTTTCTTTTTCCATTAAAACATTAGCGATTAAAGTAACTTTATCTTTATATGTTTTAATTGTTTCAATTGCAACTTTATGTGCGTGTTCAACAATTTTTCTTACTTCAGCATCTATTTCATTAGCAACTTGAGAAGAAAAATTCTTTTGTGCTGAAGTATAATCACGACCTAAGAATACTGAACCTTGATCACTTTCATATTGAATAGGTCCAAGCGATGACATACCATATTGAGTAACCATTGCTCTAGCAATTCTAGTAGCAACTTCAATATCATTAGAAGCACCAGTAGAAACATCTTCAAAGAATACTTCTTCACTTGCTCTACCACCTAAATAACCAATTATTCTTGCTTCAAGTTCACCTTTACTCATTAAGAATCTATCTTCTTCTGGAGTCATCAAGACATGACCACCAGTTCTACCTCTTGGAATAATTGTTACTTTTTGAACTTTATCAGAATGTGGAACTTTCATACCAATAATCGCATGACCTGCTTCATGGAACGCTACAACTTTCTTTTCTTTTTCCGATAAAGATTTACTAGATTTTGCTGGACCCGCAATTCTTCTATCAATTGCTTCATCTATTTCTAAAGTTGAAACTTCAGTTTTATTTTCTCTTACGGCAAGAATCGCAGCTTCATTAAGAATATTTGCTAAATCAGCACCAGAGAAACCAACAGTTCTTTTGGCAATATTTGAAAAATCAACATCTTTTGCAATTGTTTTATTTTTCGCATGAACTTTTAAAATTGCTTCACGACCTTCTTTATCTGGAAGATCAACAGTAATTTTTCTATCAAAACGACCCGCTCTTAGAAGGGCTGGATCTAAAACATCATCTCTATTTGTCGCAGCAATAACAATAATACCAGCATTATCACTAAATCCATCCATTTCAACAAGTAATTGATTAAGAGTTTGTTCTCTTTCATCATTACCGCCACCCATTCCAGTACCTCTTTGGCGACCTACTGCATCAATTTCATCAATAAAGATTAAACAAGGTGCTGTTTGTTTTGCTTTTTTAAACATATCTCTAACTCTACCAGCACCAACACCAACAAACATTTCAACAAAATCAGATCCAGAAATAGAATAGAACGGAACTTTTGCTTCGCCCGCAACAGCTTTTGCAAGTAATGTTTTACCAGTTCCAGGTGGACCTACAAGTAAAACACCTTTTGGTAATTTCGCACCAAATTTTGAATATTTTTCTGGTTGTCTTAAATAATCTACTAATTCAACCATTTCTGCCTTACATTCATCGCAACCAGCAACATCATCAAATTTTACATTAGATGCATCTTCCCTTCTTGCTCTTGAACGATTAAAATCCATTGCTGAATTATTAGATTTATTAATAGAATTACTCATTCTTGAGAATAAGAAGAATACTAAGAATATTCCAATCGCAGACATTAATAATGAAGGGAAATAATCAGTCCAGAAATTTGATTCGTATGGATCTTTTACATTAACAATATTAGCAAAATAAGGATTACCTTCACTAGTTGTTCTATTTTGAATAATATATCTCAACGCTGTTTCTGTTTGTGCATCACTTAATATACGAACACTGAATGAATATACTTTATTATTTTCAACATATGAACCAGTAAGTTCAATCGCACTTGTATTATCTTTTGAAGTAATATTAAGTTCAGTAATATTATATGTATATAATGCTGATTGATTTAAAACATCTTCTGGTACATATAAATTACCATTTTCATCTTCAACTAAATCATTTTCATCCCAAGTATGTAAAATATTAATATTATTAATTGTTCCTTGTGCTGGTTGATTAAAAACACCACCAAAAGCCATTAAACCAATAACACAACCTATAATTAATAAATATGGAAAAATAAATGTTAGAAAATTACCTTTTTTATTATTGTTACTCATCTTTTCCTCCTATACTAATTTCTGTATATTTAATCTATTTGATTAATTATATCACATTTTTTATGTCTTTTATAATAAATAGACTGCCTTTACAACAACGAGGTACAAATATAATCTCTTGTTTATTATTTACAATCATTGGCCAATATAATCTTTTTAAATAAGGAATTTTTTCATCAATTAATAATCTATTGATACTTTTATGAATCTTACCTATCTTTATTTTTTTATCCTTTTCAACTATTTTTATTGTTAAAGGATAAC
>CAZOAE010000006.1:0-13779 GCA_964577725.1 uncultured Erysipelotrichaceae bacterium
TGTTATCTTAGGTCATTCTGAAAGAAGAACATATGATAATGAAACTTCTATTAAATGTAATAAGAAAATTAAAGTTTTATTAGAAAATGAAATGATACCAGTTTATTGTGTTGGTGAAACATTAGAGCAATTTGAAGCAAATCAAACAAAAACTGTTGTTGAACAACAAATTAGAGAAGGTTTAGCAAATCTTTGCCCAAAATGCGCTAGAAAGATTATTATTGCTTATGAACCAGTTTGGTCAATTGGAACTGGAAAGAATGCTTCAACTGAAATCGCAGAAGATATTTGTAAATTTATTCGTAATATAGTTAAAGATATGTACTTAGGAGCGGAAGAAGACATTTTAATTCTTTATGGTGGATCTGTAAAACCAGAAAATGTTAAAGGCTACTTAAATCAAGATAATGTTGATGGCGCTCTTGTTGGTGGTGCTTCATTGAAAATTGAATCATTCACTGCAATGGTTAAAAATTTAGTTGAATAATTATTATAAACGCATTGGTAAATTCTAATGCGTTTTTTCTTTTAAATGTTTAAAAATAGTTAATAATATATTTATAAAATATGATTAATGTGATAGATAAATCATATAATTTGTAAGGAGGAAAAAGATGAACGGTTATTCATATTATCAAAGTGAACAAAAAATAGAGAGTAATTCATCAATGGCAAAAGTCTTTGGTTGGTTGTTTTTTGCTATTTTATTAACTGCTTTAACATCAGTTGGTGTTCCTTTATTGTTAGTTGCTATTGGAGCGGCAGAATCTTATGGAACTTTAGTATTTGTTAGTGCTATTGTATTAATTTTATTATCTTTTTTAGGAAATTATATTATTGCTACTTCTAAGTCAAAACCAGTAGTTATTACGGTATTTAGTTTATATTCTATTTCTATGGGAATGTTTATATCTCCAGCTATTCTTTCATATAGTTTAAGCACTATTGTTTATTCTTTATTTATTACTGCTGGTGTATTTGGGATAATGGCATTATATGGATTTATAACAAAAAGAGATTTAAGTGGGTTTGGCTCATTTTTAATTATGCTTTTAATTGGTTCTTTGCTTATTAGTTTTATAAATATTTTTATTGCTAATGAAGCAATTGACTGGATTTTAAGTTATGTAATATTAGGTATTTATATTGGATTTATTGCTTTTGATGTTCAAAGATTAAAAAGATTATCACAAAGTGGGCAAATGAATATTAATATGTCATTAATAATAGCTTTAAATTTATATATTGATTTTGTTTATATATTTATTAGAGTTCTTTCTTTAGTTGCAAGAAACAGAGATTAATAATAAAACTTAATAATTTTAAAAATAGAGTTTCAATAAATTATCTATTGAAACTTTTTTTATTATAAAAAAGAATTAACAAAATAATTGTTTTCGACCAAAATGGAATTGTATTCCAAAAAGGTCGTGAATTAATGTATATAAGAAGAAACATAGAAAGAACAATAAAAAAATTATGTGTTTAATTACTGGTTGAATATATTTAACGATAATGTAAATCTTTGATAAAGATTTATTAATTTATTTTAGTAAAGTTAATATTGTATTTATGATATAATTAAAATATAAAGTATTTGAAAGGACTAAATAAAATGGAAAGAAAAAAAGATATTGAAGAAAAAATTATTAATCCAAGTTCTGGTTGGTTAGCGTTAGTATTAGTTATATGTGGGTATATTTTATCAATTTTATTTTTAGTTTTAACAATTGTATCGATCGCTAATAACAAAAATGAACAATTAGAAGGTGTTGGAATAATTTGGTTAGTAGGATTTATTTTATTAATTACTTCTTCATCAATTGCCACAAGGGGCTTTAAGTTAATTCACCCTAATGAAGCAGTTGTTTTAACTTTATTTGGTAATTATTATGGAACAATTAATTGTGATGGTTTTTATTATGTTAATCCATTCACTTCAATTTTTACCCCAAATAATACTTCTTTTGTTGAAGGTGAAGATCCTTCTTTAAATCAAATTAAAAAAATGTTTATTAAGAAAATTTCTCTTAAAGCAATGACATTAAATAATGATAAACAAAAGGTAAATGATTTGGAAGGTAATCCTATTGAAATAGGTGTCGTTGTTATTTGGAGAGTAAAGAATACAGCACAAGCAGTTTTTAATGTTGAAAATTATTTTGAATTTGTTTCAACTCAAACAGATGCTTCAATTAGAAATATTGCTCGTTTATATCCATATGATATTGGAGATGATGAAAGTAGTGATTTAGAAGATAAATCATTAAGAGCATCTTCTGGGGAAATTGCTAATGAAATGAAGAATGATTTACAAAAAAGAGTTGAGTTTGCTGGTATTGAAATTATGGAAGCAAGAATTTCTCATTTAGCGTATGCCCCAGAGATTGCTGCGGTTATGTTACAAAGACAACAAGCAAAGGCAATTATTGTTGCTAGACAAAAAATTGTTGAAGGTGCAGTAGGAATGGTTGAAATGGCACTTAATAAATTATCAGAAAACAAAGTGGTAGAATTAGATGATAAGCAAAAAGCACAAATGGTATCAAATTTATTGGTGGTACTATGTGGCAATAAAGATGCTTCACCAGTTGTTAATTCTGGGAATATTTAATTAGTGGTATTAAAAAATGATTTTTAATGTTTTAAGTTCGAGTGATTTTACAACAAATGACATTATAATACTTATTGTTTTAGTCCTTATATTAATTATATTAAGGGGATTATTAAAGTGCTATATTACAAGTAAAATTATGTGTGCATTATTTTCTATCGCTACGATTGTTTTATCAATTATTATAATGTGCGATAAAGCTGATGAAAAAATGGGAATGTTAGGACCTTGGGTATTTTATACCACATTATCTTCTTTAATATACTCTTTTGGACCAGAAGTTTTTGATGAAGAAATTGAATATCAATTAACATATCATGAAGGATTTTTTTCATCATATTTTAAATTTGAACCACATAGAACTGGTGGAATTCTTGCTTATCTAGCAGGGTGTGGAATAGGAACATTTATTGTTGTAAATCTTATTGGTTATCAAGGAAATATTGCGGGAGTGTTTTTAATAATACCATGTATTTGTTTATTAATTTCAAGTATTTGTATTATTAAATATTTTTCATAATTATTTTAAGTATGGGAAAAGAAAAAGATTTTAATTTAATGATGAATAATCATAAAGATATGCCAAAAATTATTATTGTTGAAGATGAAAAAACAATAAAGAATTTTGGCGGTACAAAAATGGTAATAGCGCCCCCATTAGATTATGATAATGTGATAAAAAAAGTTAATAAAGGTCATTTAATTACAACTAGTCAAATAAGAGAATATTTAGCAAAAAAATATGAAGCAGATTTTACTGATCCAATGACAAGTGGTATTTTTATTAATATTGTTGCTTGGGCAAGTTATCAAAGGACAGAAGATATTACTCCTTTTTGGAGAGTTTTAAAATCTGATGGTGAATTAAATAGTAAATATCCAGAAGGGATTGAATTACAAAAAAAATTACTTGAACAAGAAGGACATATTATTATTTCTAAAGGTAGAAAAAATATTAAGTATTATGTTCAAGATTATGAAAATTTTTTAATTAAATTATAATTTTATATATTAACTTAATATCAATTAGAAATCATAAACAAAATACCATATATGAAGGAATACAAATAATGCCATTTTCTTTTTTTGTTAGATTTCTAGTATGAATTACATATGCGGTACTAAGTATAATTTCCATTATGCGCAGTTTTGAAATTGCTCAATTTTCCATTATGCGCAGTTTTGATGGAAATATCTATAATATTATTATGCATAATAATGGATAATATTTTTAAGTGGCATTTATATAAAAATGTTTTTTTTCTAAGCAAAATTGCGTAAAAAAAAACGGATTTTACTTTGGCAAGTTACTTAATATTTTTGTTTTTATGATAAGTAATATATTGCTTGATTTTATCCGAAAACGGATTATAATTAAACTCGGTGTTTGAAAATGGATGAAAAAAATTTAATGAATAAATTATGTGAATTTAATCAAATTTATAAAGAAATGGATATTATTTATCATAATTATGCGAAAAGAATTGGAATTTCTGATGCATCTTTTTGGGTGTTGTATTCATTAATTGAAAATGATGAATTAATCACTCAAGCAGAGTTATGTAGTAAATGGTGCTTTCCACCCCAAACAGTAAATTCTGCGATTAAAGAGTTAATTAAAAGAGATATTATTTGTTTTGAAATTATTAATGAAAATAAAAAAAATAAATATTTGAAATTAACTGATAAGGGAAAAATATTTATTAGTGAATCAATTGATCCATTGATAAAGGCTGAAAGTGATAGTTTTTTAGTTTTAAGTGAAGATGAATGTAATAAAATGTTGTCTTCAATAAAAAAATATGAATTAGAGTTAAAAAAAGAAGTTAATAAGTTAAAAAATAGGGAGTAAGTAATATGAAAATTAAATTATCAGAACATTTTGGTTATAAAAAGTTGTTAAAATTTACATTTCCATCAATTATTATGATGATTTTTACTTCAATATATAGTATTGTTGATGGCTTTTTCGTATCAAATTATTGTGGGGAAATTTCTTTTGCATCAGTTAATTATATTTTTCCAGCGTTAATGGTTTTAGGTTCTGTTGGATTTATGTTTGGCTCTGGTGGTAGTGCTTTGATTTCAAAAACATTAGGGGAAAATAATAAAGAAAAAGCAAATAAGTTATTTTCTTTATTTGTTTATTTAATTTTTGTAATAGGTCTTATTTTAGCAATTATTGCTTTTATTTTTCTTCCTGAAATAGCTAAATTATTAGGCGCTAGCGATATAATGATTGATGATTGTGTTATTTATGGAAGAATTATATTGATTTCTCTTCCTTTAAATATGCTTCAATATGCTTTTCAAACTTTTTTTATTACTGCTGAAAGAGCGGATTTAGGATTTGTAGTTACTCTTATTGCGGGTATTACAAATATTATTTTAGATGCTTTATTTGTAGGTGTTTTTAAATGGGGAATAGTAGGAGCGGCAACTGCAACAACTATTAGTCAAATTTTAGGTGGTTTAATACCAGTTATTTATTTTGCTTTACCAAATAAAAGTACATTAAGATTAGGAAAAACTAATATTGATATGCCTTCTATATTGCAAGCGGCATCTAATGGTTCATCTGAGTTTTTATCAAATGTTTCCGCTTCTATTGTTAGTATGTTATATAATGCTCAATTAATGAAATATGCTGGAGAAGATGGAGTTTCAGCGTATGGAGTTTTAATGTATGTAGGAATGATATTTTTTGCAATATTTATCGGTTATTCAATGGGGTGCGCACCAATTGTTGGTTATCATTATGGCGCTAAAAATGATAATGAAGTGAAAAATGTTTATAAAAAAAGTTTAAAAATAATATTAATAACTTCTATTTCTATGTTTATATTATCCTTAAGTTGTGCTAAACCATTTTCTATGTTATTTGTTGGATATAGTGATACTTTATTAGAAATTACAACGAATGCTTTTTATATTTATTCATTTGTGTTTTTATTTTCTGGTATGGCGATTTTTGGATCTTCATTTTTTACTGCGTTAAATAATGGACCAATTTCAGCGTTGATTTCTTTTTTAAGAACGGCTGTTTTTCAAGTTATATGTATTTTATTATTACCTATTTTTTGGGGAATAAATGGTATATGGATTTCTATTGTTTTTGCTGATTTTTTTGCCGCAATTGTTTCTGTTATTTGTTTATTATCTAATAAAAAAAGATATAAATACTAATTTAATTTGTTATAATGATATTAATTAAAGGAGTCACTAGATTATGAAAAAAAGAATTAATATTTTACGAATTATTGAATTAATTATTGGTTTCTTTTCTTTATTTATTTTTCTAGCGGTTAATGATGTTAATGATGAAATTTTGCAAATTGATAATAGTTTAGTCTGGATTCCTTTCGCAGTTTATATATTTTTTATTATCGGTTTAATTATTGAATATAAAAATAATTATCAACCAACAATAAGAACTTGTATTTTAGTAATTGGTTTAGTATTTGCTCTAGTGGGATTAACTGAAAGTATTTCTTTTTCAGCAATAAGTTTAGCATTTATTTTTATTCCATATAATATTTCTTTATTATTTGTTTGTTTAAAAAGTAATGTTGTAAAAGTAAAAACTAAAATTGTAGGAAATGATGTTTTACCAGATGGTGTTTGCTTTAAAAGTGAATTAAATGTAATGTATATTTATTGGATAATTGTTTTTATTTTAACTATAGGAATAACTATTTTAATTACTATATTTGAAATAAGTTTTTTATGGTTAATCTTATTAATGGTTATTGAAGTAATCGCTATTTATTTTGTTATTAAAAAAAGTAATTATTTAATCAAAGTTTTAAATGCAATTAATAATGATTTAGATATTGATAAGTTTATTGAATTAATTGATAAAGCATTAGCGAATAATATTAATTTAGAGATGTATAATTATTTACTTATTATTAAAGCAAATTATTTATTTTGTTATGATAAAGAAAAAGCAATTAGTGTTTTTAATCAAGTTCATAAACCTAATAATAAAAAGTATTTAGAAACATATTACAGTGTTAAATTTGCTTATGAATTAAATATGGGAAATTATTTAAAAGCAAGTGAAACAATTGAAAATATCAATAGTTTAATTAAAGAAAATTTTAAAAATACTTTAAAAGTTTTTAGTTGTAAAGATGAGATGTTAAATATTGAAAGTATATATAAAGAAGATACTAAAATAATGTTTAATAATATTGATTCTATGTATATAAAAATGATTTATTATTATACTAGAAATAAAGTTGATTTATCTATTGAAATTGCTAAAAGATTAATTGAAAAAGTGCCTAATTTTTATGAATATATAAAGACTGCAGAAAAAATTATAAATAACGAATTTGATTTATAGTTTTGTATATATTCTTTTAATATTTGGTGATAAAGAAGATAAAAGAAAATAAATAGTATCATTATTTTCTATTAATAAGGTTGAAGTATTATTTTCACTAATTAATTTTATTTCATTTATATCAATATTTTTATCAATAAAAAACATAGTCATATCCATACAAGATTTTCCAATTTGATAATAAATCTTATTTTCATATTTAAAACATAATTTATGTAAACGAGATAATCCATTACTATAGCCAAATGGTATTGTAAATATATATCCATTTGATGGTGCTTTTTCAATTAAATCATAACCAACTGGTGTTTTTTCTTTTATTTTCTTTTTTCTTATAATAGGACAAATTAATTCTAATGCTGGTTTGACATTAATATCTTTACAATATCCATATAATGCTAAACCTATCCGTAAAGTATTACAAATTTTTAAATCATTTTTTAATGAAGATGTTGCTTGTGAATGAATAATTATTTTATTATTTTTAAAATAGTTAAGACTTTTAATAAATATTTTTAATTGTTTATTATAATCTCTTGAACAAAAATGAGTAAAAACACCTTTAAGTTGTAATTTTGATTTTTTAATAATAGATAATGCTTCTTCAATTTCATCATAATCTATTCCTAATCTATTCATTCCAGTATCTATTTTTAAGTGAATAGAAATTGGAAGTTCACTTTTTGATAATTGTTTTAATTGCTCCAATGATGAAATAGATATAGTGATTTTTAATGAATATAGCAATTTATAATCATCACATCTACCAAATAATAAAATAGGAAGAAATATTAAATTCTTCCTTAATAAAATTGCTTCACTTATTGTTGATACTGCGAGCATATAGCAATTGATAGATGACAATGCTTTTCCAACTTGAATTAAACCATGTCCATAAGCATTATCTTTAATAACTGCGATAATATTTTTTTTACAATGAGCAGTAATTGTTTGATAGTTTTGAATTATTTGTTTTAAATCTATTTTAATATAAGATTCCATCACAATTAAATGTATGATAGAAAATTAAAGATTAAAACTATTTTAAATTTATTTCTTTAAGTAGTTTTTCAAATGATTCCGCTGCTTTTTCTTCATCAATACCTTCAATAGAAATAGTGAATTCGTGTCCTTTAGGAATAACTAGCGCCATCACATTCATAATTGATTTTAAATCAGCATTTTCTCCTAAATAAGAAATTGTACAATTAGATTTATATTTGTTTGCTTCGGCAACAATTTGTGTTGATAATCTCGCTGTTAATCCATTTTGTGAAAGAACTAAACAATTTATAATTTTCATATTTTGTACCTCGATATAATTATATGTTAATTTTGAATTATTTTAAAGAAATTATTATTCTTCAATAGTTAAAACAAAACTTGAAATATCTAATCCTAATGAAATAATTGTAAAGATTAATGCGACAACAAGTCCACTTGAAATTGAAACCATATTATCAACTTGATTTTCCATTGAAGCA
Organism: uncultured Erysipelotrichaceae bacterium; assembly: GCA_964577725.1. Lineage (GTDB taxonomy): Bacteria > Bacillota_I > Bacilli_A > RFN20 > CAG-449 > CAG-449. The sequence goes on from CAZOAE010000006.1 coordinate 8,450, forward strand.
AAAGCAGCTTGTGTAAGAGTGATTGTTAAGATAAATAAAATAATTATTAAACCACTGTTGATGACTGAACTTACTAATCCTTTTACAGAATATTTTTCTGTTAATTTATACACTTTTGTAAATGTTCCAAATATTGCATATAGAGTTATTAATATAGCAATAATTAGAAGTATTAATGGTATGACTGCACCTTCATTAGAAAGCAAAAGTATAAATGCAAATAATATTGAATATGTCGTACCTACTGAAGTTGATGTTGAACTTGCAGTTTCAATAGTTATAACATTACCGCAAATTAAGAAAATAGTTATTAATGATAAAATAAATGATAATGAGCGTAAACCAAGTGAAATATATTTTTTAACTGATAATTTATTTTGAATAATATTAAAAGTAGTAATTGTAATTATGCTTAGAATAGAAATAATTAGCATAGTTATTGGCATTGCAGATAATGAAAAATCAATATAATTCTCATAAGAATATAATCCAGTGAAAGATTGAATCATTCCAAAAGTTAAAGCAAAATAACATAATCCTGAACTAATTGCTATTTTATAGCTTGGAAGTTCATTTTTATTAGCGATACTTATAGCATTTTTGATAATACTGATAATACTGGTGGTTAATGTTGCAATTATTCCTAGATATGTAGTTACCATTAAAATTATAATTCGCATATTGTAAGAAATAACAAATGATGATTCATAACCAGTTCCAATAACTTTATCTCGAGTAAGGAGTAAATCAAAAAAATCTTTTGTGAAAAAATCATAAATGTATAACTTTTCATTTACTATGTTACTACTGATATATGTTGCGGTCATAAATGATAAGAATACACCGACAATAAATAGACAAGATAAAGATAACAAAATAATTTTGCTTATTAAATTAAAGACATTATTTTGTACTCTTTTTGGTTGATGAATTTTCGCTTTTGTTTTACTTCCACAGAAAGAACAAAAATCTAAGTTTGCCTCAATTTCTTGATGACAATTTTGACATTCTTTTTTGTTATCAACTCTTGTCCCACAGAAACCACAGAATTTTGCATTTTCATCTAATAAATTGTTACATTTAGGACATTCTTTTTTGCCATCAATTCTTTTTCCACAGTAAGAACAAAAAATAAATTCTTCATTATTTTCATTATTACAATATTTACAAATTTTCATAAAACTTTCCCCTTATTCGTTTCAATTATAGCACTTATATAGATGTATTGTCAAAAAATGGAATGAGAATTTTTACTTGCATATTAAAAATATTCAAGTATGATATAGATAAGACTTATTTTGTCTAGATTAAAAAAGGGATTTTATAAAATGAATAAGATTACAAAAGCAATAATTCCAGCGGCAGGATTGGGTACTAGATTTTTACCAGCAACAAAAGCAATGCCAAAAGAGATGTTTCCAATTATAGATATACCAACTTTACAATATATTGTTCAAGAGGCAGTAGAAAGTGGAATAAAAGATATAGGTATTATTATTTCAGTAGAAAAACCAAGTATTGAACAACATTTTACTATTGATTATGATCTTGAAGAAAGATTAAAAAAAGCGAATAAATTTGATGATGCTAAAATGATTAGAGAAATAGCAAATATGGTTAATATAACTTTTATTAATCAACCAGAACCAAAAGGCTTAGGACACGCAGTATTATGTGCTAGAGATTTTATTGGTAATGATGATTTTGCAATTATGCTCGGTGATGATTTAATGGTTAATAAAAATGGAAAACCAGTATTGAAGCAAATGATTGATGTTTATAATCAAAAAGGTAGTTCTGTTTTAGGCGTTCAAGAAGTATTAAAAGAAGATACTTGTAAATATGGAATTTTAAATCCTAAAAAGATTGAAGATCATATTATAGAAATGATTAATATTATTGAAAAACCTAAAATTGAAGAAGCTCCTTCTAATTATGCTGTGTTAGGAAGATATATTTTAACAAATAATATTTTTAATATTTTAGAAAAACAAGAAAGTGGTAAAGGTGGAGAAATTCAACTTACTGATGCGATTGATAAATTATTAAAAGATGAAATAGTTTATGGATATTGTTTTGAAGGAAAAAGATATGATATTGGAGATAAATTTGGTTATATAAAAGCAATTATTGAATTTGCTTTAGAAAGAGATGATTTATCACTAAAAGTAAAAAACTATATTAAAACACTTGCTAATAGTTTTGATGAATAAAGGGACTAGTATTAATTAAAAAAAATTTGTATAATTAATATATATTTATAGGGAGATAATTTATGGATAAAAAAGAAAGATATGCAAGATACAAGCATTCAATGGGGCTTTCTGCTTGGGAAATTGGTTCTTATAAAGATCAATCGTTTGCAATAGTTGTAAATGATGGTCCAAATGGATTAAGAAAACCTGCTTGTAATGATTTTAATGACCAATCTAATGTTATTAAAACAATTTGTTTACCTTCAATTAGTGCGTTAGCGTGCTCATTTGATAAAAAAAGTTGTTATGAAGATGGATATATTTTATCGCAAGAATGTATTTCAAATGGGACTAATATTTTATTAGCACCAGGTGTTAATATTAAACATAATATTTTTTGTGGAAGAAATTATGAATATTTTTCAGAAGATCCATATCATGCGGGTGTTCTAGCGGCAAGTTATATCAATGGATTAGAAGATAATGGTGTTGGAACTTGTATTAAGCATTTTGCGGTTAATTCGCAAGAACACGCTAGATTTATTAATAGTTCAGAAGTTTCTTTAAGAGCGCTTAATGAAATATATTTAAGAAATTTTAAATATGCTTTAAAGTATTCTTCTCCAACTTCGATTATGACATCATATAATCGTGTTAATGGAGAATATGTTAATGAATCAACATATTTAATTCAAGATAAAATTAGAAAAGAATATAATTATAAAGGTTTTATTTGCTCCGATTGGTGTGCGGTTTCTGATAAAGGTTTAACTATAAAAACTGGATTAAATATTGAAATGCCAATTTCTTCTAGGACAAATGAATTTTTAGATAAAGAATATCAAACTGTATTTACTGATGAAGATTTAATTAATCGTGATAATGAATTATATACTGCGATTAAGAAATTTAAAAATAGAAGAACTGTTGATGTTTTTGATTTAGAAAAAGCACATAAAAAAGCAGTTGAATTAGCAAATGGAACAATAGTTTTAGCAAAAAATGAAAATAATTTCTTACCTTTAAATAAAAATGAAAAAGTATTAATTCTTGGTAATTATGCTTTAAATCCATATTTTGTTGGTAATGGAAGTGGTTGGGTTGATGCTTATAAAAAGATTGCATTTATTGATATTTTAAAAGAAAATAATATTGATTTTACTTATGAACAATGTTTTGATAATGAAAAAGTATTGATTAGTAAAGAACAATTATTAGAGTATAAAAACAAGTTTGATAAAGTAATTTTATTTATTGGAAGAACACCAGAACAAGATGCTGAAGGATTAGATCGAAATTCATTATTATTAAAAGAAAATCAATTAACTATTTATAATAATGTTAAAGAAATTTTTGATAACTTTATGTCTATTATTATTACTGGTAGTGTTGTTGCATTAAAAGATATTTATAATTCATCAAAAGCAGTTTTAATTTCTTATTTCAATGGTGAAGGTCAAGCAGAATCTTTATTTAATGTTTTATATGGTCTTTATAATCCAAGTGGTAGATTATGTGAAACTTGGATTGATGATATCTCACAAAATCCATATATGGAAAGATATTTAGAAAGAAATGATTATTATACATATTGTGATGATGATATTTATGTTGGATATCGTTATTATGATCTAAATGATAATGGATTTATTTTACCATTTGGATATGGCTTATCTTATACTAAATTTGATATTTCTTTAAACGATTATTCTTTTGATAAAGAAAGAATAAATATTAATCTTAATGTTAAAAACATTGGAAAATATGATGGAATGGAAGTCGTACAAGTATATGTTGGTAAAAAAGATTCATCCATTTATCGCCCTATAAAAGAATTAAAAGGTTTTGAAAAAGTATTTGTTAAAGCAAATGAAACACAAAATATTAATGTGATTTTAAATATTGATGATTTAACTTCTTACCGTGAAGAAGATGATTCTTTTGCTCTTGAAGAAGGAAAATATCAAATATATATTTGTAGAAATGCTAAAGAAATAATTGATAGTTTTGAAATTGAATTAGAAGGAGAAAAATTTGCTCCACATAAAGAACCTATTAAGTTAATAAGAAAAGAAATTGCAAAAGATTATACATTTAATACTCCAGGTGGAGCATTATTATATAATCAATATTTTAGAGATTTTATTAAAGAAAAAGGTATTCCGTTTGATGATTTAGATAATTTTGAAAAGAATTTCTGGAATATTGATTCTTGCCCATTAAGAGATATTATCGGTAGATTAGGATTTACTTTTGAATTAATGGAAGAATTAATTAATTATTTGAATTCAAAACCACACGATTTGTCTAAATATATTAATTATGATCATGTAATTAAAGAATATTTAAAATAGAATTAATTAATCTTGAAATAATCTTATTATTGATGCAATATTTTCATTTGGGAAGTTACTAATATGAAAGCATCAATATTAAATTTTTTAAAAAAGAACATTGTAATGGAGATAAGTTTTGTACTTGCTCTAATAACAATGTTTTTTGTTCCTTTAGATGAAAAATACTTATCATATTTTGATTTTAAAACATTAACTTGTTTATTTTGTACCTTAGCAATAATTAATGCTTTAAAAAATATTGATTTCTTTTATATTTTGGCACAAAAGATTGTTTTTTTATTTAAAGACATACGATTAGTGGTATTAATGATAACTTATATTACTTTTATTGGTTCAATGATTATCGCTAATGATATGGCATTATTAACATTTTTACCTTTAAGTTATTTTGTTTTAAAGAATACAAAAAAAGAAAAATATATGGCATTTGTTTTTATTATGCAAAATATCGCAGCGAATTTAGGGGGAATGTTAACTCCTTTTGGTAATCCCCAAAACCTTTATCTATACACAAAATTTAATATACCAACATCTCAATTTTTATCAATAATGGCTTTTCCTTTTATTATTTCTATTTTATTAATTACATTAAGTTGTCTTTTATTTGTGAAAAAAGAACCATTAAATATAAGTGGTGAAATCGTTAAATTAAATTATAAGAAAACAATTATTTATTTATTACTATTTTTATTTTCAATTATTATTGTTTTTAGAATTATTCCTTATCAATATGGATTAATACTTATTCTTTTTTTAATTGTGATTGATTATAAATCTT
>CAZOAE010000007.1:0-13594 GCA_964577725.1 uncultured Erysipelotrichaceae bacterium
TGCAACAAAACATCACCATCACTATGAGAAATTGGTCCTTTATCATAATCAAAAGTAATACCCCCTATTATTAAAGGGCGATTGTTTTTTTCTAAACGATGAATATCTCTACTTTGTCCAATTCTAAACATTATTTTTTCCCTGTAACATTAAATCTAATTAATAAACAATCTCCATCTTTAACTAGATATTCTTTACCTTCTAAGCGAATTTTACCAGCTTCTTTTAATGCCTTTTCAGTTTTATATTCAAAAATATCTTCACACGAATATGTTTCAGCACGAATAAATCCTTTTTCAAAATCAGTATGAATTAATCCAGCACATTGAGGTGCTTTCATTCCTTTTTTAAAAGTCCACGCTCTTACTTCATCTTCTCCAACAGTAAAAAAAGTTCCTAAATTCAATAATGAATAAGTTGATTTTACTAATTTATCTAAACCAGTTTCATATACTCCTAAATCATTTAAGTATTCTTCTTTTTCTTTCTCAGCTAATCCCACTAATTCACTTTCAATTTCAGCAGAAATAGCAATACATTCAACATTTTCTAATTTTGCAATTTCTTTAACGATTTGATAATATTTGCAATTATCTGGATTAGCATAATCACTTTCTGAAACATTAGCAACATAAATAACTGGTTTCATCGTTAAAAGATTAAATGATTTAATGATACTTTTTTGTTCATCAGTTAAATCAACACTTCTTGCTGGTTTTTCGCTTTCCAAAGCATTTTTTATCAAGGTTAAAACTTGTAATTCTTCAACAGCGGTTTTTTCTTTTGTTGTTCTTGCTTTTACTTCAACTTTTGAAATACTTTTATTAACAGTTTCTAAATCAGCAAAAATTAATTCTAAATTAATAATTTCTATATCTCTTTTTGGATCAACATTACCATCAACATGAATAATCTCACTTGAATCAAAACATCTTACAACATGACATATTGCATCACATAAACGAATATTTGCTAAAAATTGATTTCCTAAACCTTCACCTTTACTCGCACCCTTTACTAATCCAGCAATATCAGTAAATTCAAATACTGCTTTAACTTGTTTTTTAGGATTAAACAATTCAACTAATTTATTAAATCTAACATCATTTAATTCTGCAATACCAGAATTAGGATTAATTGTTGCAAATGGATAATTTGCAGCTTCAACATTTGAACTAGTAATTGCATTAAATAAAGTAGACTTTCCTACATTTGGTAAACCAACAATTCCTGCAGTTAATGACATAAAACACCTCTTAAATATTTCCTAATATATGTTAGCACCTTTTCAATAAAAAGCCAAATAAAGTAATAAATGAATTAAATTTTATTATTTGCAAAAATATATTAAGACTAATAAAAAATTATCAAGAAACTTTATTTATAAAATGCCTGCATAAAAGTAATATTGTGCTAAAAACATAAAATATATACTACAAAAATTGAGATTTATATTAGTTAAGTTCAATGAATCTTAATTTTGTAATATTATCTATTTTTTTATATCTAAACAAGCAGTGTATAAGTCCTTATTCTTTTATTAACTATATTTGATTTTAAATATCCATTTTTACAAAGTTCACTACACCAATTGACAATAGTTCTGTTTGATACTCCAAATGCACTGGCTATATCTATTGGTGAAAAAACTTTTATTTTTTCTTTAGTAATATATTCTAAAAATTTTCTACCCTTCTTAGTCAATCTATTAAGGCGTTCCTTTTCATTATCATTAATAGTTTCAGTTGCAATTTTTGTAACCTTATTTGAATACAAACAAAACACTTTAACAAAATAGTTAATCCATATTTCAGGATGAGGTGGATTATCTCTACCATTATAATATAATACTGGTAATCCCATTTGCAAAGATGAATAATATTCTTCTAAATCATATAAAAAGTATTCCTCTAATGATCCAATTTCTTTAAAACCAAAACCGTAATAAGAAAGAAGATAATTTGACATAATTCTAGCAGTTCTTCCATTTCCATCTTCAAATGGATGTATAGTTACTAATTGATAATGTAATATAGCCGCTTTAATAATAGGGTGATCATCAGATTCTTTTATATAGGTTTCTAATTCATCTAATAGTTTAGGAATATCACAGTATTCTGGTGGTATATATTCAGGTTTTCCCGTTTTGGAATCATAGACAGCAAACAGTACCCCAGGTGGCATAGGACCTCTTAATCCAATTTTATCTTTAGACTCACCTAAAACAATTTGTTTTTGTACTTTTAATAACAAGCTAGTTGAATACGCAGTCTTCTTTTTCAATTCTTTTGACAAATACTCTGATGTCATGTAATAATTTCTAACTTCTTGCTCCGGCTTTAAAAAATGTCTATTTTTACTTTCAATAGCATTAGATACTTGTTCATAATAAAGTGGATTCCCTTCAATAGCATTAGATGCATAAGAACTTCTTTTTCTTGTGTTTTTTCTAAATTTATTTGATAATTCGATAGGAACTTTTGTATTTTCTAAAATAAATTTATTTTTTTCAATGTCAATTAAAGAATTTAATAACTTGTTATTTAATTTAATTTTAATCATATTATAATCACCTATTATTAGTATATCAAAATTTCATTATAATTTCACTATTTTTTCACTATTACATATAAAACTTTATCTAAAACAAAATAATAAATCTAATATTTAAGAAATAGAAATTCATTTATTATTAACTATTCTAACATCATATTTGATTCTTTCACAAAATATAGAACTAAAAGAATAACAACAATCCCAACAATCTTATTATCAACAAAAAAAATAGCACAAAAACCTTGTCTTGCTATTTTTTTAATATCGGCTTACCTTGAAAAATTTAGCAACAATTTCTTTCGTGGTGGAAATAGCCACCAAACTTTTGAAGGAGAACAAATGGACTTTACAAATATATTATACGAAAAAAAAATAAAAAATTGTCAATTTTTTTACTTTTCTACCCAATATCTATTTGCATCTTTAAAAATTAACAATAGATTCTATTTTTTCAGCAATACTAGGTATCAAAATAAAAAGTAAGGAACAAAAAACGCCTAGAAATAGGCGTAAATAATCATTTTGGTGCGGGATACAGGACTTGAACCTGCACGGTCACCCATCAGATTCTAAGTCTGACGTGTCTGCCAATTCCACCAATCCCGCGAATTGAAACTACTTAGTTATTATATAATCAAGTAGTTTCTTTTTTCAAGAAAAACTTTGTAAATGTTAATTATGTTAGAATCAATACTATTTTATTAAATATTTATTTTACCAAGGCATACCACCAGGTCCACCACCAGCACCTGGTCCAAATGTTTTTCCTATTCTATTTAAGATACCATTTATTGTTATACTATTACTTGTTGTTCCAACTGTTATATTAAAACTTTTATTGTTTTCTAATTCAGGTGTACTTATTACAATTGATTGATATGCTTTTGGGGGAGTTAATTCATAAAGAGTATTATCATCACTATCTTTCATTGTAAATTTTGTATTAGCGGATAACTTACTACTTGCATTATAAACAATAGATGCTTGAGTTGAATTATTTGATGGAGTTTCAACCATTCCACTTGAGCCAAAAGCAAGAATAATACCACCTTTAACAAGTATTCCATCATCAGCATCTAATGATCCATTATCATTTTCAGTTGGACCATATATTATTGTTTTTCCACCAGAGAAATCAATTGTTCCATTACTATCAACACCATCTCCTTGAGCATTAACCAATATATTTCCACCACCGATATAAATATTATTTTGCCAATTTCTTAAATCACTATTAGCGGCATTAATACCATCATCAGTAGCAATTAAATCAATATTTCCACCATATATTTCAACACTAGCGCCTTCTATTCCTTCATAACTTTTTGTTATCTTAATATCGCCATTATAAATTTTTGTGTAATATTCAGCGTGAATAGCGTCATCTCCAGTTGCTATATTAAAATTACCATTATTGATAATTAAATTTCCTTTTGATGTAATCGCATCATCATTACTATCAATTTCAAACTTTCCACCATCAATAACTAATAAATAATTATCATCACATTGAGAAACTAAATCAGTTTCAACATCATTAACTACAAGTTTAATTCCACCCGTTTTTAATGCTTTTCCATCACAATTATTAGATGAAGATTCAGTAACTTTTGATGGTGTACCACCATTTGTTTTTATTTTAATTAAATTATCATTTGAATTTTTAATATATAACATTGAATTAGCACTTACACCATCATCATTAGAAATAATATCTAAATTAGTATTTTCAATATAAATATAACCTGCATATGGATCTTTTGTATATTGGTTTCCTTCTTCTTCAGTTGAAGCTTCAATATCTGTTTTTATTCCATCTTTTGCATTTGTAATATTTATTGATGTACTTTTCAAATAAATCATTTCATCTGCTTTAATACCATTATTTGATGTATTAATATTTATCGTAGCATCAAAAATATCAAGATTACTTTTTACTTTAATCGCAGTAGTTTTTTCACCTTTTGAGTTTAAATTTAATGTTCCTTTTCCATTTATTGTTAATGAATTTTTTGCTGAAACAATCGCGTTATCACTTTCAGTATCATCAATATCTCCAACACTATCTTCTAAAGTATTAGTTGTTCCATCTTTCACTGTTAATATTCTTAATGATGAACTCTTTTTAAATGATATCGCAGCAACATTTTGTTCTTCTTTAGTATGAATTTCAGCGTTATTTAAAATTATTTTTACTGTTCCTTCAATATCTTTTTTAACAGCAACCGCACCATTTAATGTTCCAGAAAGTTCATAAACACCACTTTTATTAATGGTAAGAATATCATTTTTATATGAATAATTATCATTAGAAATTATATTATTCAAATTAATGCTAATAGACTCAGTATCATCTGTATTTAATTTTTCATCATCAATATTTTCAATATTGCTTGGAAGTGAAATACTATTACTACCACTAGATTCTAAGTAATCACTTCCAATTCCACCACCACCCATTATATCCCATGGATTATTTGAATCATAACTATAACCATTTGTATCACTTGTTACTGGATCATTTGTTGAGCAACTAATTAATGAAAGTGATAATAATGTAAGTAAACATACTAGATTTTTTTTCATTTTCTTCTCCTATTTCTATCTATATATAACATAACACAAAAAAACTAAAAAATATTTTAAAAATAAAAAAAGAATTTACCATTATTTATAGACAATTTTTTGGTAAATTCTATTATAAGTTATACTAAAAATTATTCTTGTTCATCAAGTAAACGATTATATTCAGCAAAAACAGCTTCGATTATATCATCATTCATTTCAATTTCGAAGTTATCTTCACCATCTGCACCCCTATTGACTTTGAAAACAAGTGCTTCATCTTCATCCATATTTTCTAATAACTCTACTGGTTGAAGAATTGCATAGAAATTTCCTTTATGTGCAATTCCTGCAATTTCATAAAAATCAACTTCTTCACCATTAGCATTAGTTAATGTGATTATATTGTCATCATATTCTGGATTCATATTTTCTCCTTTCCTTAGTTAAAATTATTATACTTAATTTATATTACTTGTCTAGTTAAATTTATATTTTGCAAAGAAAGAATATGGTTTTTCTGGAGTAAATGTAATTTTTGTATGGTCATCAGTTGGAATTATAGTTTCAAAAGTTATACCATAATTATCTTCTTCTTTTTGATTAGACATATTTATTTCTCCAGTTGGGAAATTACCACAATAGCAAATCATTGCGGGATAATTTGTGTAAAGTGTCATTTTTCTTTTTGTTTTTTTATCAAATAAAATTGCTGAAGGAACATTTTTATTTATGTCATCAAATAAGAAAATATGATCCATACCGTGAGAACGGTGAGCCATCAAAGTTGGATTATTAATATTATTTCCAAGTGGTGTAGGAGTAGTATAATCGAATAATTTATTCTCACTAACATCATCCCAACCTTCAATTATTAATCCTTGATCTAAATGAGATATTTTATGAGAACGAACCCATAATTCTTGATCATATATCGGCGCTACTCCACCATTCAAATTAATATAGATATGTGAAGTTAAATTAAGTAAAGTTGGCGCGTCAACTTTTCCTAAAAATTTAATATCTACTTCCTTTTTATTTTCATAAATTGTATAAATAACTTTTACTTTTACATTCGCAGGAAAACCAGATTCACCATCTTTTGAAGTAATTGTAAAAATTAAATCTGTTTTTTTCGCTTTTGATTTAATTTCAAAATCCCATCTTCTATATGCAAAAGTAGTATCACCACCATGCAAACAATTAACTGTTTCATTCTCATCTACTTTATATGTTTTTCCTTCTACTATTGCTTCAGCATTTTTTAATCTAGCCGCGACACGACCTACTGCTTTACCAAAAAATCCACCACCAAAAACAAATTTTTCTAAATCTTTTTGATTTTCAGTAACATAACCAATGTTTCCTTTTTTATCAGGGTAAGAAATATAATATATTGCTGCGCCAAAATCTGTAAATGCAACTTCAAAATTTAAAGAATTCTTAATTGTAATAAGATTAACTTCTGCTTTTGATGTTTGTTTTTTTTCTATTGTAATATTCATTATTTACTCTCCTTTTTTTCATATTTTTGAATATTTTTTTCAAATTCTAATAATAAAGGTAATTCTTCTTTATTTGTTGAATACTGCTTAACAATATTCTTTAAAACTTTTTCATTTCTTAAAGCTAATTCTTCACAATGATATTGATGTGCTTCATTTTCTAATCTTAAAATATCTTTTTCTAAAATCCTTATATCTTCAAAATATCTTACTCTCATCATTCCATCAGTTTCTTTTAAAGCCGATTGAGTAATCATATCTTGTTTAGCCTTTAAGCGTTGAATTTCTCCATAACATAATTCACGAAGTTTAATAATACCCCATAAAGAAGCATCAAAATTTCTATATGCCTCTATTAAATAAGATGACTTAATAATTCTTCTATCTTCTTGTAAAACTTTTATTCTATCAATAGAAAGAGTAATTCCGTATTCAGTTCCTTTTCTTAATAATTCTTGGGTATCTAATAAATTACTTTTCATAATTTTTGTAAGAGTTATTAAATCATTTAATTGATCATCAGTAATATTCGAAAACAATACTGATTTATAATCAATATTTAAAGAAATTGAATTTAAAATACTTAAAGTGCTATGTAATTTTTTTTCTTTTGCTTCTTTTTTTATTTCTTTTAACAATCTTTCTAATTCTTCATTTGCTTTTTTTAGCTCTTTTAAAAGATTAGTTTCTTTATTTGCTCCAAACATAAGTATTACCTCCAATACAATATTATCATAGAAATAAATGAATATAAAATAAAACATTTCAATTTTAATTGTTGACAAAGAAAATCAAGGTGTTAAAATGAACATATGAACAACTATTCATATAAAGGGGGAAATATGACACTATTTGACACTAATAAGGAAAAAGAAATACACGAACATAATATTAAAATCATAAAAGAAAAATACAATGAAGAAACTATTTATAACATCACTAATTTATTAAAAATTCTTGGTGAGCCTTCAAGATTAAAAATTGTACTTGCTTTATCAGAAGGCGAAATGTGTGTATACCATTTAACTGAAGCAATTAACTTAAATCAAAGTGCAGTATCTCATCAATTAAGAATATTAAGAGAAAACAAAGTTATAAAATCTCGTAGAGAAGGAAAAAACATTGTATATTCGCTTGATGATGAACATATTATGCAAATAATTAACTTAGTAAAAATACATATTGAAGAATAAGGGGAAATTTTTATGAAATATAAAATTAAAATAACTGGATTAGACTGTGCTAATTGTGCATTAGAATTAGAAGAAATCTTACAAGAAATTGAAGGAGTAAAATCCGCTCGTGTTAGTTTTACTAATATGATTGTCTATGTTGAATGTGATGAAAAAACGAAACAAAATGTTATAAATGCTTGTAATAATTTTGAAGAAGTAAAAGTAATTACTGATAATGAGACTATTGAAAATCCTAAATTAGATTTAATTTTACTTCTAGTTTCAATTGTTCTATTTATTATTGCTTTTATTATTCAAAAATTCATTAAAAACGAAATTATTTCTAATATCATTTTTGTTATTTCTTATTTAATATGCGGATATTCTGTTATCAAATCTACAATAAAAAATATCATTAAAGGTAAAATATTTGATGAATGTTTCTTAATGACAATTTCATCTATTGGTGCAATGTTAATTAACGAAGTAATGGAAGGTGCAATTGTTATGATTTTGTATCAATTAGGCGAATATTTACAAAAAAAAGCAGTTAATTCTTCAAGAAAAGAAATAACAAGTTTAGTTAATTTAAAAGTTAATGAAGCGAATTTATTAATTGATAATGAAATTAAAATTGTTGAATCAGAATCATTAAAAATTGATGATATTATATTAATAAAAAAAGGTGAAAGTGTTCCAGTTGACTGTATTATAATCGAAGGTAATAGTGAATTTGACACCAAATCTTTAACTGGTGAATCTTTATTAAAATCATACACTACAAATGATGAAATATTATCTAGTTATATCAATAAAGGTGATGTAATAAAAGCAAAAGTAATTAGACCTTATTCATCTTCAGCAGTAAGTAAAATTTTATCACTTATTGAAGATTCAAATGAAGTAAAAGCACAATCAGAAAAATTCATTACTAAATTTGCAAAAATATATACTCCTTTAGTATGTTGTCTTGCATTTATAGTTGCTTTAATAGTTCCAACTTTAATTGGAATAATAAGTGGTAACTGGAATGAATATAGTAATTATATATATCGTGCATTAACTTTATTAGTCATTTCTTGCCCATGTGCATTAGTTATATCTGTTCCACTTACATATTTTAGTTCTTTAGGTGTATGCGCTAAAAATGGTATCTTAGTAAAAGGAGCAAATTATCTCGATTTGTTATCTAGTGTTTCAACAATTTGTTTTGATAAAACAGGTACTATTACAGAAGGAAACTTTAAAATAATTAATTATGTTGGAGAAGAAGCGTTACAAATTGCAACGGCATTAGAAAAAAATTCTTCACACCCATTATCTTTAGCTTTTAAAGATGTTGAAACAAATATAATTATGAATGAAATTGAAGAAATATCTGGACAAGGATTAAAAGGTAAATATCAAAATAATCTTTATCTAGTTGGAAATAAAACATTACTAGAAAATAATAATGTAAATTTTGAAAAAATAGATAGTTTATCAACAATAATCTATGTTTCTAAAAATTCAAATTTAATTGGTTATATTGAAATAGATGATGTTATTAAGAAAGATGCAAAAGAAAGTATTGCAGAACTAAAAAAAATAGGAATAGAAGAATTAGTTATTTTAAGTGGAGACAATCAAACTAGAGTTAATAAGATTAAAGATGAATTAAATTTAACTCATTGTTATGGAGAATTACAACCACAAGATAAATTAGAAAAATTAAATACATATAAAGAAAAAGGAATTGTCGTATATGTTGGAGATGGAATAAATGATGCACCAGTTATGGTGAACTCTAATTGCTCATTTTCTATGGGTAAAATAGGATCTGATGTTGCAATTGAAGCAAGCGATATAGTTTTAATAGATGATAAACTATCTAAGATAGCAAAAACCATTAGAATCAGTAAAAAAACAAAACGAATTGTTTATCAAAATATTATATTTTCAATTATATGTAAATTAATTTTTATGATCTTAGGTGTACTTAATTTAATTCCTTTAACAATTGCTATTTTTGCCGATGTTGGTGTAATGTTAATAGCAATTATTAATTCATTAAGAGTAAGAATAGGAGTTAAATAAATGGAAGTAGGGATTGATTTAGTTGAAATAAAAAGATTCAAAAACATAGACAATCATTTTATAGATAGAATATATACAAAAGAAGAAAAAGAATTTATAAATTCTAAAAAAGAAAATGAAGCAATTTATTTCTATGCTGGAAGATGGGCAGTTAAAGAAGCAATTTATAAAGCCCTTAACTGTAACGATTATTTATCTTATAGTTGTATCAATGATGAAAAAGGAAAACCATATATAATTAATCACCCAGAAATTAAAGTTTCAATTTCACACGAAAAAGAATATGTAATTGCAATAGTTATAATATAAAATAAAAATCCTATCTTAAATCAAGGATAGGATTTTTAATTTCTTTTATTGGTTTAATTTCAATAGGATATAATATTACTTCTTCTTCACTATATTCTTCATTATATTCAATTTTACATTTTGCTTTAATTCTAGCCCAAGAATCATGTTTTAAATTTTTTGCAAAAGATGTTCTAACTAAAAAACCAAACAATTGAACATCATCAGCACAGCAATTTAAAACTTTTCTACCTGCGATAAATTCATTACTACTTAATTTTTCAGATTTCACAACCCACGCATTAAATATAATAACCTTATCTTCATAATCTGGTCTATTATCAAATGTATCAATATAAAAAGTTCCAAAATCATTATCTTCAATAATAATCTCATCTTTTTCTTTATCATATGGTAAAGGAGTTTGAAATGCTTGCTCAGTAGAAACACAATTTTCATCTATCAAACAATATAAACATTGAGAATTAGTAACTTTTAATCCAGTTTGATATGAACTAAGTGGTTCTCTACTTTTTAATTTTGTAAACGCAACAACATCACTTAATTTAATGACATCAGTAAATTTTTGACGCATATTATTATAATAAATTGGAAAAGTTTCACCATCTATAAGAGTAATATATTGAGCAATCTCAAAATAATTTGGAAAAGAAATCTTTGTCTGATCAAACATCATATTCATTTCCATTACGATACGATTAGGCTTGTATTGATGATATAATTTATCAAGAGTTTTAGCATTTAATTCATTTTCTTTTAAAAACACAATATCTGTCTTATATTTTTTTAAATCATCTTGATTATACTCATTTTCTCCTTCTTCACACACTAAAAGCAATGTTGAACCACGAGTGTAAAAATTATCACGATGAATTGTTGCTAAAATAAATTGTGTTTTCCCTGAATCAAGAAAACCATTAATAATAAAAATCGGCAATTTAAACATAACTATAACTCATTAAAAATCTTTTCAATTTTTTCTTTATCTATTTTAGAACCAATTACAACAATTCTTCCATTATAATCAGCATCACCTAATCTTATTTCATAATCACCAGAAACAAAATCAAAATAATACCATTTTTCATTATCATTTGCTCTTACAAATCCTTTTGCTCTTATAATTAAACCTAATGATTCATCATTTTTTAATCTATCTAAAAATGATTCTAACTTTTCTTTAGAAAAAGATTTTGAAGTTTCTTTTCCCTAAGAAGTAAACACCTCATCAGCGTGATGATGGTGATGATGGCCTTCTTCATGACAACAGCAATGTTCATCGTGATGATGTTCTTCTTCATGGCAATGACAATGTTCTTCGTGATGATGTTCTTCTTCGTGACAGCAACAATGTTCTTCATGATGATGTTCTTCTTCATGGCAACAGCAATGTTCTTCATGATGATGTTCAAGTTCACTTGTCAATTCATCAATAAGAGAAGTATGACTTTCTAATGTTTGTAATAAAACACCGCTATTTAAAGTTGATATAGGAGTTGTAATAATATTTGCTTTATTATTTTTTTCTTTAATTATTTTAAGTACATCTTGTAATTGTTCTTCACTTAATAATTCAGTTTTTGATATAACAATATTGTTTGCAGACTCGATTTGATTTAAGAAAAATTCTCCAAAATTTTTAAGATATAATTTTGCTTTTTTTCCATCAACAATAGTCGCTAATATATTTATTGATAATTCTTCATTATCAACATTTTTTATCGCAGTAACAATATCCGAAAGTTTTCCTACACCAGATGGTTCAATGATTATTCTATCTGGAGAATAATTAGTAATTAATTCATTAATTGAAGTAGCAAAATCTCCAACTAATGAACAGCAAATACAACCAGCATTAATTTCTTTTATTTGTACACCAGATTCTTTTAAAAATCCTTTATCAATGCTTATATCTCCAAATTCATTTTCAATAATAACAACTTTTTCATTTTTAAATTCATTTTCAAATAATTTTTTTATAAGTGTAGTTTTCCCAGCACCAAGAAAACCAGATATAACATCAATTTTAATCATATTTTTTCCTTCTTTCTTAATTCTACATTAATTATTCTATCACTTTTAAGATATTTGATAAGCAAAAATGATGTTTTAAGTTCTATTTATTAAAAATTAAAATAAATTGAAGAATTTTAAATACTGGTTAATGAAATAATAATATGTTTTAATGTAATTAAAGTGAACGAGAGTGAATGAGAGTGAATGAAAGTGAACGAAATTATTTTCAACTATTATTTGCTTAATATTTTATTTTAATAGTTAAAAATTACTATTTATTTAACTTTGATTTTGACTTATTAAATAATATCAGTATATATTCATCAAAAGCATTAATTTAATTTTTAATTATTAAAAATTTGATTTATACTATTTTTATTAGAGGTGTTTATGGAAGAATTTATACAAGGATTAAATGACTATATTTCAAATGATGGTGTAACATTAGTTAAAAGTATTACGATAGTATTACTTGGTTATTTATTAATTAAAGTTTTTATCAAGTTTTTAAAATATTCATTATTAAAAACTGGATTCAAAGAAAAAACATTAGCAAATTTCATTATTTCATTAGTCAATTTTGGTTTAATGCTTATTTTAATAATATATTCTTTAACACTTGTTGGTGTATCTCCAGATTCAGTTGTTACAATTGCATCTGTATTTTCATTAGGTTTATCTCTAGCGTTACAAGATACTATTTCTTCATTCGCAAATGGTATTATAATCATAATGTCGAAACCATTTGTTGAAGGAGAATATGTTGAAGTAAACGGAATAAGTGGAACTGTTACTTCAATATCAATGTTCCATACTACTTTAACTTCATCATCTGGACAAATGATAACTATTCCAAACTCAGAAGCAACAAGTTCAAATGTCATTAATTATTCAAGATATCCTACTAGAAGAATTGATATGGAAATACCAGTTAGTTATAATTCTAAAATTGATGATGTAAAAAAAGTTGTTTTAGAAGTTGTTAATAATCAAAAAGGAGTTTTAAAATCTCCAAAACCTATGATTAGGTTAAATGAATATGGTGATTCTAATTTGAATTTTATTTTAAAATTATGGGTTACTTGCGATATTTATTGGGACACTAAATATGATCTAAATGAAAAAATATTAATTGCTTTAGATGAAGCAGGAATTGAAATAGATTATCAAAAATATGACATTAATATTTCTAATAGTTCAAAGGAGAATGATTATGAATAATTTTTTATCTATTTTACTTGATAGCAGTGGGAATTTAGATAATACAACTTCTAATGTAAATCAATATAGTCAGTTTGAAATTATATTTTGGTATGCAACTTTTTTAATAACAAGCATATTGTTTGTCATAGTTAGAAAATCTAATAAAAATATTAGTAAAAAAATTAATAA
>CAZOAE010000008.1:0-13518 GCA_964577725.1 uncultured Erysipelotrichaceae bacterium
CTCACTGGATTACCATTATCATTCTTTTGATATTGAGCAAAACTACTACTTTTTGCTTCTTCCCAAGAATAACCTTTGTAACTTCTAAAACTAGCAACATCACTACCAATTATCGTTTCATATAATGAAGGTTTTTCAAAATTATATTTTGGTTCTTCTTTGTTTGATTCTACATAAACGCTAAAGTATGAACCTTTAATATGATACCCTTCTTTTAAACTATTTAAGTTTAATGTTGCTTTTGTTTCACTTGTTGAACTTTCTGGAGTTGAAGAAGTTTCTTCAACACTTGAAGTTATATCTCCAACTGTTGATGTTTCATCTTCACTTGAAGTAGTAGGTGCAACTGAACTTACTCCTTCACCACACGCTACTAAAAATAATAAAGTAGCAATTCCTAAAAAATATTTTTTGTTTTTCATAATTATCTAATCCCCTTTCTTTATAAAAACTAAATAATACTTGGATAAACTAAGAATCTTGAAGAAAATGAATAAATATCATAAACAATACATATTTCAACATTTATCTTCTTAGTTTTATCTCCAATTAAACATTCCTTTTGATAAACATATTTTTTACCAGTACTTGTTTTAGATTCATCAGTTTTACTAAAACCAGAACTAATAAATTTATCTTTATAAATTTCATATATACTTTCACCAGTAGAAGTATCGCTTATTGGTACAGTAAATACTGGTTTTTTTGGATTATATGATACATCTAAGGTGATATATGAATACTTACCACCTATAGTAGGTATTTGATCTAACGCTTCTTGTGGAACACTTGCGTATAACTTTTCTAATTCACTAGATTGATTAGATGCTAGTTCACTCCAAGTTAAATTATCACAATTTTCTTGAATTCCTTTAGTCAAATCTTTTACACCATTAATATTTGAATATGTAAATTTTTCAATTGCAGAAGATAATTTATTTATAAAAGTTATCTTACTATCTTCAAAAATAATTTGTAATGAACCAATAACATTTCCCGCAAACATTCCATAATCATTAGATGATGGAACATCTTTATAATCATCTTTTAAATTATAAATTAACTTATTAGAAGTAGAAGATTCATCTTTTGTAAAAAATACTGATGATATTTCTAATGAAGGTAATATAGAATCTACATCACCACTTAATTCATCACTATCATAATATAAAGTATCTCCAATTTGTGTCACGCCTTGTACTGTTTCATCATTTAATTGAACATATCCATAACAACCAGTTTGAATTTTGTTTTTATCATATAAATCATAAACAACTGCTTTATTATTATAATTTTCTATATGATATGACTTTCCAGTAAGTTCAACATCTAATTCCCAATTGTTACTTTCTTTCAATGTAGAAAAGGCATTCACAAATTCTATATCTTCTTCAATATCAAGCACTTTTAATGTCTTAACAACATTAGATCCAAAATCTATAAACTTTCCATTAATAGTCGTTTCAATATCTCCATATTTTGAATCTAATTTTTCACATACTAATGTATATGAAATTGGTTTTTCACCATCAGTTTTAATAATAAATCTATCAGTTGTTAACCCAATCATTCCACTGAACTTTGTTGCTAATGTACCATAAGCAATAGAATAAGAATTATTAGTTATTTCTAAAGAAAATTCATTTTCATTTTCTGTTTTAACAAAATCTTTAGTATTAAATAAACTAAATACATTACTATATCCAGCGTTTGACCACTTTATAACACTTCCATATGAGTCTTGTACAGCAAATTTATTAATCCTATTATTAAAACCTAATTCTGTTTCAGCCAATATTTTAGTTCCATTTTGGTTTAATGGCTCATAACGAATATCATATTGTAATGAATTCTTATTTGCTTCTTCATTAATACTACTTTGAGCCCATGCCTTATATTCAAAAATATCATCAACACAATGGACTTCAACACATTGATTATAGAATCCACCATATGATTCTTCGCCACCCATAGATACAACACTATCAGCGGAGAATCCACTTGCTAATAAATTAAGCATTTCACTAGTAAAATTGTTATTTTTTAATGAATCACCACTAGTATTTTCTGTTGAGTTACAACTAGTTAGAATTAATATTGGAATAGAAAGTAATAATAAATTATTTTTTTTCATTATCTTAATCCCTTACTTTTTTGAGCCATATTTTACTTCCATTAGGAATTGCCCATATTCATATCCTATATTACCATTCCAAAATTTACTTAATGAAATATACATTCCATATTCTTTTCCTTTTGGTGTTAAAACATTTTCATTTTTAACAAAGTTTGGTTCAGGTTTTGTTGCACCTTCAGCAATTTTTTCACTAACATATGAATATCCATTTTCTAATAATACTTCTCTATAACTATCAATTAAATCATCAATTTCATTTTCATCATACATAACTACATAAAATGTAGGAGAATTATTATTTAAATCCATATTAATTAAACAATATTCAGCACCAATACTAGGAATTTCATTTATAACATCTTCTTTCCAATTAGATAAAAGACTATTTAATTTTTTTTCATTACTAGATACTAAATCTGTCCAAGTTAATCCTTCAGCTGTATTTTTAATCTTACTTTCTGGAATCAAATTTTTTACTTTACCAAAATTAGAATACTCAACATCAATAGATAATCCAAATTCTTCCAATGTTTCATTTGTTTGGTTATGAATAGTAACCTTATCTTCTTCAACAGTAATTGTCATATATACTGTTCTATCTGCATATCCATCTGCATCAAATGAAGTATAATTATATGAATCATTATCAAGAGAAATTTTTATATCTTTATTTAATTCATATACTGTTTTAGTTGAAGTAGATTCACTTTCATTTTTATTAAATAATAAAGATGAAAAATTAAATTCTGGTAAAAATGATTCAACACTTTCAGTATAAATATATTCCTTAAAGAAATTATCTTTAATTTTAGTTACACCTTGTTTACAACTTTCTCCTTCATAAGTAATGTCATAGTAACCAAAGTTTATTATCTTTTCGTTACTACTATCATAAACATCGTAAAGAATACTTTTTCCATCTTCGACTTGTGCTTCATATTTTCCTAAATAAGATACTTTATCATTATAGAAATTTCTTCCAGATTGAGTTTGAACCATTTGATAATTATGTGTTTTTAACTTATTAATTGCTTCAGTAAATACTGGATCTTCTGTACCTTCTAACACTTTAACATTACTTGTAACATTTGATCCCGATTCAACAAATATTCCATAACTAGATTTAGTAGCGTAATCTTCTGCGATTAAATAAGATTTTAATTTTAATTCAAATCCAACAATTTCATTACCGTTTGTTAAAATATAGAAACTATCAATACTTGTATTAGGTAAATCAAAATCATATTGCAAATCTGGAGAATATAATTGACGAACTATTTTATCTTCAATGTTATTATTCTTTACATTATCAGTATTTAATTTTAATTCAAACTTATTTTCATCATTAACCCTAATAAAATCATTAGAACTTAATGAAGCAAATAAATTATCTAAACTAGCATCAGCCCAATATAACTCAGTATCTTCTCCAGTATATGGATCACGCCCCATTATAGGTGAATAAATTAATGTGTTTCCAACACTTAAGCCAACACTAGATAAGATTGGATATTGTTCACTACCATTAACTGTATCTTGTTGATAATGGAAATCACTACTTAAAGTTTTTTTCACACTTGGACTTTCTTTATCTGTAGTGTATTTTTGTACTTCAAAATTACCTTCATTCAATTTAATATCATATATCTCAGTTGATGGAAGATCACTACCATCATATTTAGTTGATGAATATAATGTTGCACTAAAACCTAATTTTAATTGATTAAACATTTCATCAGTCAATTTTTCAGTTTTAATAATTTCAATGCTTGATGATGTATCATCACTTTGTGAAATTTCATCATGTGATGTATTAGGTGAACTTGATGTTTCACCACATCCAACTAAACAAATTGTTGTAGATAACAATGCACTTATTGATAAAAATAATTTTTTTGCTTTCATATAATCTCCTATTCCTTCTATCGCTGATGCGATTTATAGGTCAATAATACCCCCCCCTTTATAAAAAAATCAAGTAAGTTATGTTTAAAAAGCAAAAAAACACAAATATTTTAGTAACACTTTTGAAAAATGTTATCTTTTTACATATTTTTATACATTTTACTATTTTTAATTTCGCCACATATTATTTTTCCATAGCAAAAGAACACCCTAAAGTGTCCTTAAATTACATACTAAATGATATAAACTATTTTAAATTACAAATTTCAACTTTACCAATATTAACATCATTAGGTGAATTAATATCAATCTTTGTACAATATAAAATTCTATCACGATTAATATCATTTCTTCCATGTAAGAAATAATACAAATCATTATTCATTTCAATAATTGTTCCATGTCCAGTTGAATATAATGATTCTTCTTCTATTTGATGAATAATAGGATTATTATCATACTTTTTATATGGTCCAAGTGCATTATCACTAAATGCGATACCAACACCATACAAAGCATTCTCATAATTATTACAAGAATAAGTTATGCAATACTTTTTTTGCCCATTAAATTCTTTAACAAAAGTAGTACTACCTTCTGACCAACGGCGATTTCTTTTTAAACCATTACTTTTTTCATAATCACAAATATGTCCATTTTCCCATTCTTGTTTTTCATTATGATAAGTAATAATATTAACAAACTTATCTTGTCTTATAGTATTTTCACTATTATATCCAACATACTCATTTTTAATAGATGGCATTGTCTTCGCTTCTTTATCAAACCACCAATCAGTATTAAGTTCAACAGCAACAATGTTACTTTCTTCAATGAATTTTTGATATTCTTCATCAAATAAACAATTCATATAGCAACATCTTGAATAAAACATATATATTTTGTTTTCATCAAAAAATAAATTAACATCTATCATTGATAAATATACGCCTTTAGGGGCATTAAATCTTTTTGATAAATCAATATCTTTTCTAAATGTATCTTTATAAATTTTATTAACATTCAAATAATTTGGATCATAAGGTCGATAATCAATAGGTCTATCAGTGATATTAACAAAAGGTCCTTCTGGTGAAGTAGAAACTGCAACACCAATCTTACAATTTTCTTCATAATCATCTTCACAAAAATATTCTTTTGTTAATTCATCTTTTAATCTAGCACTATAAAATAAATAATAATGATTATTATTTGGATTAAAATAACATTCTGGAGCCCAATACCAATCTTTCGCCCAATTATTTTTAGTTAAATCCAAAGCGTAATCAACAAATTCCCAATTTATTAAATCTTTTGATTTATAAATATAAAATTGTTTTTTATCATCTAAATTACTTGTCGCATAACAATAATAGTATCCTGAAGCCTTATCATATAAGACATATGGATCCGCACCAACAACATTCTTCATACTTAAATTAATTCACTTATTGAATAATAATTTTCAATATTTGATTCTGGATTAGAACCACTATTCTTTGCTAAATAAATATCAGTTGATGGTCTTAATGTAGTAGAATTTTGTGCTAAATTTTCTGGATTAGAAATATTATTATAATTAAAGCATAATTTGATATCATCTGGATTAGTAATACCTAAATCACTATATCCAATAAATAATTCAAAATCAAAACCATTTGAAGCATTTCCTTCTGGAACATTACATAATCCTTTTGTTGTAACATGATATTTAAAATTTGTAACTTGCTTTTTATAATACAAGTTATTTATCGCGGCATTACTTTCAGTAAATGAACCATTAGGACCATAAACTCTTAATAAATTTGCCGCACTTAAACAAATAGTATATTTATCTTCTACTGAACCAGTAGTTAAATAAATTCTTAAATCATCATTGCGGGTTGATTGTCCCATATCTCCACTAGACCATAGTTCACCATCAGTCCATAAATCTTTATCATTTATAGTACCAGATACATATAAACCATTATCTCCTTTATGAACATAAATAGAACCTATATCGCCAATTTTATTTTCTTTTTTAGAAGAATATTCGTTCATAATACCATCAACATATGGATCATTAGTAACATTAACTTTTAATTGACCTTTATATGGAACGCCACAACTAGTATCAACTTCATAATTAACTGTTTTTTCTCCTAAAGTAGTATTATCATAAGTAGAAGTATATTTTACTTTACTTAAACTAGTTAATTCATTTTCATATTCTGCTTCAATATATTTTGGTAATTCTACATCTGCATTTAAAGGAACATCAATTGAAGTAGTTAAAACATTTTTGATTTTTCTAGAATCATTTAAACTAATTAATTCACTCGCAGCACGATTACCTAAAATATAGTTACTTTCCGCTCCAAAATGCCAAGGTTCAAAAGTATTTGTATATAAATCAGTTGTTGAAACAAAAGAACAATTTTCATCTTCTAATGCAACTTTCTTTTGAATTTCACGAAGTTTATTTGAATATTTAGCACTATTAGTTAACGCTTCAGTAATAACAAATGGTAATTCATCATTATTAACATAAGTTCTTAAATCCTTCATAAAATATTTTAATGCTGATTCATATATTTCCATATTTTCATCATATTTTGCATCTTGTTCACCATGAACAAATATTGCTCCATCAATAACAGCTTCATATCCAGCATCTTCAATTTGAATAATCGCATTATCAATTAATTGATATAAATTACTTGTTAAAGGACCAGTATTTACATCGTTGTCATCAGTTCTCATTTGCGTTAAATCTAATTTACTAGAAATTGAATTATCACTTATTGCAGAACTTGAATACCAATGATCAGTAAAAGTTGAACCACAAGCAGTATATTTAACAATAACTGATTTATATGATTCTCCATCTTTTTGATATCTAGTAGCAAGTGCTTCTCCAATTCCCATTTCTGGACCAAACTCACTATCGGAATCACCATATTTTGGTTGCAATGGTTTAATCTCATTATCCTTTGGTGATTCAGGAATTTTAGTAAGATTTTCCATTCTTAGTCCATCTTCAAGAATATCAACTTCTTCATTTTTTTCTTTTTGTTCATCAGTTAAATCATTTTTTAGTGCCTTTCCCCTAGCACCACTTTGTCCAGTTAAAATAACTAAATGTACTTTATTATCTTCCTTACAAGAAGGTAAACTATCACTTACTGGTTGAGATGAAGGATTACCACCACAAGAAACAGCAAGTAAAGTAATTGTAGATAATATTGATAAAGGCAATAATTTTTTCATATTTTTTCTCCTATAACTATACTTATATTAAACTATATTTTTATATTTTTTTCAATATCTATAAATCTTATTAAATTTCTTCTAAAATAATTAATCTAGAAGTAAATTCATCTAACCAATCAAATGAATAATTAATACCAATTTGCATATAATAACTTCCTAAATATACTTTATTATTCCAGTTATTCTTATAATATTTATTTTCATCTAATCCTTTTAAACGAATAAATCTTGATTGATCACTCTCTTTTAATTTATTCATAAATAAAATTAATGATTTATCTTTATTCTTAGATACACATTGTAAACAAATATAATTAGTCTTATTTGGTGAAATTAAATGATATAAAGTTCCATTTTCTATTACATCATTATGATATTTTTTATAAATATCTGCGATTTCACTTAATTCATTAATTTCACTTTCTAATAATTTATTTGGATTCATTTCATAACCATAAGTTCCAAATAATGCGATTAAAGCCTTTGTTTTATATGAAGTAATCATATTCGCATTAACATGAGCCCCCATTGTTGATAATGGATAACCAATAGAAGTATTATATTGAATAAAAATTCTTTGAATAGGATCTGATTCATCACTTGTCCATATTTGGGGACAATAGAATAATGTTCCTAAATCGAACCTTCCCCCACCAGAAGCACAACCTTCAAACATTATATTAGGATATCTTTCTGTTAATCTTGATAACAATGAATAATAACCTAAAACTAATCTATGATATATTTCTCCTTGATGTTTTTCATTAAAATAACGAGAATAATGTTCACTAACAGTTCTATTATAATCCCATTTAATATAATCAATTTCATATTCATCAATTATTTTAATCATTTGTTGATATATATTTTCCACAACATTAGGATTAGAAAAATCTAAATGAAATTGGTGTCTACCTAAAGTTAAATGCTTTAAATTCTTTTCTCCAAGAATATAATCTGGATTATCAAGATATAAATTTGATAAAGGATTAACCATTTCTGGTTCAAACCATATTCCAAATTTTAAATTATTCTTATGACAATGAGAAATAACTTTATGTAAATCAATTTTATCATTATTTACATACCAATCTCCTAATCCATCATATTCATTATTTCTTCTTCCAAACCAACCATCATCTAAAACAAATAATTCAGATCCAATTTTTTTACTATCATCAATATAAGAAATAATTGATTCAGTAGTAAAATCCATATAGCAACCTTCCCATGAATTAAATAAAACAGGTTTATATTGACTATCGTATTTGTAAGTAATTAAATGATTTTTGATAAAATAATGGAAATTTTGTGACATTTTATCAACACCTTGATATGAATAAGAAATTATTGCTTGTGGTGTAGTAAATATTTCATTATTTTCTAAAATCCATTCAAAATCTTCATCATTAATTCCGTATAAAACTCTAATATACTTTTGATAATCAGAAAAAATTCTAAATTTAAAGTTACCACTGTAAACTAAATTAAAACCGATAACTTCTCCATTATCATTTGTCGCATTTTTATCCATTAAATACACAAAAGGATTTTCTTCATGAGAAGAACGCCCATAATTGCTTGTTACTTCTTGGACACCATCATGAACATCATTTATAATGTAATCTCTTTCTTTTGCCCAGCAACCACGAAAATGAACAAATTTATAATCACTATGGAATAAATCTTGTTGCATAGACATTGCTTTTAAGATTTTAATATCTTTTCCAGTTTTATTTTCAATAATAAAATTCTTTACTAATATATCACAATCGCTGTAAATACTTAAAAAATATTTTAAATAAATTTCTTGTGTTTCTTCTTTTAAAGTAATCTCTAATGTTTGAGCATTATCTTTTAAAGCATAAGGTAATCCATTTAACTTATTAATTCCATCATATATTTTATAGGAAGCATAAATAAAATTAGTATCATACGAACCATTATCTTTTTTTATAATGATTGGCGCTCCCCTTTTATCCATTTTACCATGAGATGAAACTTCTAATCGAGCATAATTACTTTTAAAATTATCATCATATGTACATTCTACTTGTTTTTCAACATCAAAATATTGTGTTGAACCATTATCAGTGTACGCTTTTCTTATACCATCAACATCATTCAATTCTGGTAAATATTTTCCAAAATAAACAGTTTCAAGATAACCTTCTGCGTTCAAATAAATATAATAACTAACACTTTTATTAGTTAAATGAAATATTCTATTTTTTTCATTAAAAGTAATCATAAATCTATCTCCCTTTCTATTAATTGATATAAATATTCATATCCTTTTTCATTCAAATGAATTAAATCACTATGGAAACAATTATATAATTCACTAGCGGATTTAATATTTGAATAATTATCTAAAATTTTAATATTAAGTTTTTTACTACTTCTACTTATTAATTCATTATATTGATTTTCTTCATCAATATATTGATTAAATAAAGGAGCGTGTACAACATTTAAAAGATAATAATTAGCATCTGGAAAATAATTTCTTAATAATTTTAGCACTTTTAATAAGTCATTATATACTTGTCTATGGGTTAAATTACAATGAATATCATTAAATCCTAGATTAATAATAATATTTTTTACATTTTGAATATCACTCAATTTATCTATAAAAGGAATCCAATCCATAAATGTTGTTCCACCTAAGCCTAGATTTAAACAATTTTTAAATCTATTATAGAATGTTTTTCCTGCATATTCTTCATAATGCCAAAACTCAAAATAAGAGTCACCTATAAATAATGTATTAATATTATCAATCTTTTTCATATTCTCTTTTTCATAATTAAATAAAGAAACTCTTGGAGCATAATCAAATTCCATACTTTTATCATACCCATCAATTAAACTTGAATAATCAAATTCCCCTTGATATTCTTTAATTTTA
The DNA here is from genome assembly GCA_964577725.1 of uncultured Erysipelotrichaceae bacterium. GTDB lineage: Bacteria > Bacillota_I > Bacilli_A > RFN20 > CAG-449 > CAG-449. Next base: position 10,212 of record CAZOAE010000008.1, read on the forward strand.
TCTAGGCCTTTATAAAACCCTTTAACAAAATGACTAGGTTTATTATTTATATCTTGATAATATATAACACCATTTCCATATATCCAATCTGTTTTACGATAATCATATTTACCAACATATTTATATTTTTTTTCATTAATAAACGTATCAATCATACCTAAACCAGAATTTGAAAAGTCTTGTTGTCCATTACCAAGTTTATTATAATTTGATCCATCAAAATAAATGTCACCAGTATAGATAGAACCTTCAGGATATTTTATTTGACCAAATCCTTTGCAAGGTAATTTCTTTTTATATTTTTCTATTTCATCAGTATAAAAATACCAAACTCCAACTTTATTAGTTTTAAAAGCGGGAAATACAACCATATTTTTCATAATTAATATATTGATAACTTTTTATAAGAAACATTACTTTTAGAAGATAATAAACCAACACTTCCTTGAATATTTCCAAGATTATTAGTAAATGTAAATATCTTTTCCCCATTAAAATAACAAGTATAAGTATTATTTTCTTGTTCTATTTTTATTTTAAGAGTTGTATTTAAGGTATAACTTACATTTTTATACGCAAGTGAACTATCTTTACTAGTAAAATCAAAATCGATATAATTTGCTTCAATCGTACTTTTTCCTAATTGGAAACTCAATCCCCTAAAAGTATTGTTATAATTTGAAATACCAGCATCATCATTACAATGATTAGAAAAATCAGTTGCATTAATCATAATAGAAGCATATGCAGTATCTTGCATTTCTTCTAAAACTTCTAATTCAATTTCGGTAGTCATATTAGTAAATTTTTCTTTTGTTACTAATGCAACACTACTTTGACCATTAGTTTTAAAACCTTCATTACTAATATCTATACTTCCACGAGTTAAAAATTCTTCACTATCGAATGATGAATCAAATGTATAATTTTTTTCATTATTTTCTGCGGTTAACTCATATTCAATTTCACTAAATGAAACTTCATCACCAATATTATATAAAGAAATGTGATGTGGTCCTTCAGTTAATTCAATACTATCTAATGTAAAATTAGTATCTCCTTTTTTATATATAGGTTTATTTGAAGGAATTTCTAATTCAATTATTTCTTCATTATCAATTCTTAAACCTATTTTTTTACCAAATGATGATGAAGGGACCCTTAAATTAATATTGTAATATCCATCACTAATGGCTTGCATTTTATATGTAGCACGATCACCATTATTTGCTAGAACCATATTATAACTTTCTTTATTTGTATATGTAGATGTAGATGAACAATAAGTTAATCCACTTCCATCATTTAAAATTGATAAGAAATCATCATAAGCATTTGCTAAGGAAATATCTGAACTATATGCTTTTTTATCACTACTTCCTAATGCAACATTACTAAATGCTGAATAACCAATCTCATCAAAAGTATTATTTACTAAATATCCAATTTTACCAGCATTAAAATCTGCTTCTTCTAGGGCAACTTTTTCAATATTATCAAAATAGAAATTCATTTGACCATCTTTATATTGAAGTCTAAATGAATGATAATAAGTTGTATCATAAGTATTATTTAATACAACTGTTTTGATATTACTGTCTTTTCCATCTTCAATTGAATTAATGTTAATTTTATTATCTTTAAATTCAATATAAGAATAATTAGAACTATCAACATAAGAAAAAATCATTTTTCCTTCGCCAATAGCATTAAATTCACAAGTAAAATCATCTTTTGTTTCATAGTTACTTAAATAAAAATCACCACTTTGATCATAACTTTCAAGATCATATGATGCAAAATCTGGAGATGCTATTCCATTAATTTCACCCGCTCTTACATCATTTGCAACCATTGTAGACCCATTAAAAGATAATCTAGATAAATTAAAATATCTATTGTATCCTTCTAAATTATGATAAACAATGTAATAACTATCCATATCTGGGCCAAGAACAGTAGATGAATGTCCTAATCCTTTAAAATTATCTTCAGTTGATAATAAAACAGTATCTTTACGATCGTAACTACCATTTGCAAGTAAATTACTACCAGATTTTCCATAACTATAATCAATACGATAATTCGCTGATAAATAATGAGTTCCACAATAAGTCAAAAAATAATCACCATTTCGATTTAACATATATGGACCTTCAGTCCAATTACCTACTTTACAATTTGATAATCCAATCGTATCACCTTTAAAAGTTTTAAAATCATCTTCAATATTAGTCACATAAATTCCACCACTGCTAGCGCCATAAAAATAAATATTTTCATCTTTATCAATAAAGAAATGTCCATCAATATTTTTACCAATATTACCAGTAATTGCTTCAAAAGGACCTTCTGGAGAATCACTTTCTAAAATGTAATGTCCAGCACCATTTGGAGAAAATACCATATAAAATTTACCATTATAATAAATAATTTCTGGAGCAAATGGTGTTGATTGAGATGAAGGTGGAGAAGATGGATCTTTACTATATTCATAGCAATATCCCGAACGATTAGTTCCATTTTCTACATATTCCCAGTTAATTAAATCACTTGATTTATACGCTCTAACTGCACTTCCACCAGTAGTTATATACATATAATACATTCCATTAAAACGATAGACAAATGGATCTGGTGTTTCTCCACCAGAAGTCATTCTCGCTTTATTTTTGTATGTATTTAGATCATCATAACCTTCATAAAAAATTAAATCATCATCAGTTGGTAAAACTGAATCGTTATTAGATGAATTACTATTTTTATTTGATGAAATTTCACCACACCCTACAGTTGTTAAAGATAAAAAACTTAATAAAGTCAATAGTTTTAATTTTTTATTCATTTTCATACCCCAATATAACTATTTCATTTAAACAACATTCATTCTCATTATCGAATCCAATAATGATCTTATTTGATTCAATATCATTAAAATCAAATGTATACGCACTACAAGGATTAATAAATTCTTGTTCGTCATTAAAATATTTGTAATTCATATTTCCATCAGTAATAACATTTCCATTACCAAAATTAATAAAACTAATTGGATCAGTCATTGCTTTATCATAAAAAGCACAATTATAAATTAATATACCACCGATAGTATATGTTTTATCAAAATCAAATTCTAAATATGTTTTTCCACTTGATAATGTTGCTTCTCTATCTTGTTCTTGCTTTAAATTATAATGTTCAACAACAAAATTATCCACTAATCTTTCAGCATTAGTAATACCTTCACTTTTCATTTTTCCAAGTGAAGCAATATTTTTATATCCACTTATTGCTTCTGGTAATGGTT
>CAZOAE010000009.1:0-12095 GCA_964577725.1 uncultured Erysipelotrichaceae bacterium
CTTGTTTTTTGATCTAAACTATTAATTTGTTCCGTTTCTTCATTAGTTAAAGAAAAATTAAAAATATCAAAATTTTCTCTCATTCTATCAATATGTATTGATTTTGGGATTACAATAATATTTCTTTGAATAAGCCATCTTAAAATTGTTTGAGCGGTTGTTTTATTATATTTTCTTCCAATTTTTCCTATTATCTCATTATTAAACATATTGTTTCTACCTTCTCCAAAAGGTGCCCATGCTTCAATTTGACAATTATATTTTTCTAACCATTTTTGAGATGAATGTTGTTGATTAAAAGGGTGAGTTTCGATTTGATTAATCATTGGCTTAATTTTTACAAACGCTTGTAAGTCAACAAATCTATCACTAGAAAAGTTAGAAATGCCAATTGCTTTAATTTTACCTTCTTTATATAAATCTTCTAAAGCACGATAAGCGCTGTAATAATCATTAAATGGTTGATGAAGTAAGACTAAATCAATATAGTCGACTTTTAATTTTTTCATTGATTCAAGTACTGATTTTTTGCAATCATCATATGAATAATGTTCAATCCATACTTTGGTGGTAATAAATATTTCTTCTCTTTTTATTCCAGATTCTAAAATTGCTTCACCAACTTCTTCTTCATTAAAATAACTTTGCGCAGTATCAATTAATCTATAACCAATTTTAAGTGCATTTAATACACATTCTTTACATATTTCTTTTGGTATTTGATATACACCATATCCTAAAATAGGCATTTTTAATCCATTATTTAAAATAATATATTCCATTTTTTTATTCCCTTCTAATATAATTATATTATTCGATAGTTATTATCGGTCAACATTTTTTAGAGGGAAAATTATATGTATTCAATGAAAGAAACTTGTGAAATTACTGGTTTAACATACCAAACTTTAAAGTTTTATTGTAACGAAGGATTAGTTCCTAATGTTAAAAGAAATCAAAATAATTATCGTATTTTTGATGATAAAGATATTGCTTGGATTAAAGGTCTTATCTGTTTAAAAAATTGTAATATGAGTATAAAAGAGATGAAAGAATATATGAATTTATGCTTAATTGGGGAAAAGAGTATAGAAAAAAGAAAGAAGATTTTAATAAAGAAAAAAGAAAATCTTGAATTAATGATGGTTAAAATTCAAGATTCAATAGATTATATTAATGAAAAACAACAATTTTATGATGATGTATTAAACCAAAAAATAAAATATTATAGCAATTTAAAATAATTAGTCTAATTTTTTATTTGAACCAATTTCAAAATGATATTTAGCAATACCTAAATCAATTTTAGTGTAAAATCCAAAGCCGGGTTTTGCTATCACTTGATTATTTTCATAGATAAATTTGTACTTTTGTTGATTCATAGCGGATGGCGCTAGTAGAACTAATTCTAACCCTTTTTTAAACCATTCTGTAGATGAAGATGAGATATTACTTATTTGTTCTAATTTTTTATTTTTATGTGGAAATCCTTGTGTTTTACCATATCCTATAGCAATTACAATTACTAATTTTTCATTTTTTTTAATATCTAGTGCAGATGGTATTTTTTTTTAAGTCATAGCCACCCAACAAGAATTTAAACCGAGTTGTTGTGCTTTTATAACTAATCTTTCCCCATAATAACCACATAATTCACTTAATTTTTTTGTTTTTTTACCAATTAATGCGATATAATTTTTAACTCCATTAAATTTACCATAATGAGCCATAAAACTATCAAATGCTTTTGGCTCATTTTCTATTAATTGAATATGTAAATTACTTTCTTTATTACAAAGATCAATTTCTTTTTTTAATTCATTTATTATTTCTGGATCAATTTCTTTATCCATATATTGTCTTACACTATGTCTAAAATTAATTGCTTCAATTATTTCCATATTATTTTTCTCCTTCTCTATTTGGTAAATTTTCCATTATTTTTTTTGCGTGATTTAACATTTTTAATAATTTTGTAAATGCTTCGATATTCGCATCAAAATAATAATAGTTTTTTGTTCCTTCTTTTCTCATTTTAATTAACCCTGCTTCTTTTAAAATTTTAATATGATGCGAAACGGCTGGTCGTGATAGATTACTTTTTTCGGTAATTGCCCCTACTCTAACACCATTACATTCACCGATTTCCATCATTTTAAGAATTAAATGTTGTCTATTTAAATCACCTAACGCTAGTAATATTTTTTGACAATCTTTAAATTCGTTTGCTAGTTCATTTATATCAATCATAAAATGCTTCTTTGATTAACTATTTAAACCATTATAACATATGTTAACTAATGTTTTTTAATGGTAAAGAAAATCAAGATGAATGATAAATTTATCTTATCATCTAATTATTGAAAAATGATAAGATAAATGATAAGATAAACGAACTAGATTATCAAATTATTGAATGTATAAAAATTAATAAATATATAACAATTCCAGAATTATCGAAAAAGTTAAAAAAAGCAGAACCAACTATTTATCGCCATATTAATCAATTGATATTATCTAATAAAATGAAACGAGTTGGTTCTAGAAAATCTGGATATTGGGAAATATTATTTTAAGAAATCACTTTAAATTGAGAATTATATAATTCAGCATAAAAACCATTTTTTGCTAATAACTCTTTATGAGTTCCAAGTTCAATAATATCTCCATCTTTTAATACGAGTATAAGATCAGCATTTTTAATCGTAGATAATCTATGAGCAATAACAAAAGATGTTCTTCCTTTAGTTAAATTATCCATAGCATTTTGAATTACTAACTCAGTTCTTGTATCAACATTTGATGTTGCTTCATCTAAGATTAATAATGGAGAATCTTTAATCATAGCACGAGCAATTGTTAATTGTTGTTTTTGACCTTCAGACAAACTTAAACTATCATCAATGATTGTATCATAACCATTTGATAAAGTTTTGATAAAATGTTTTAAACCAACTGCGTTACATACTTCATCAAGTTTTTCATTAGAAACATTTTGTTGATTGTAAACTAAGTTTTCTCTAATTGTTCCTGTGAATAACCAAGTATCTTGTAAAATCATATCAAATAAATCTCTAACATTTTCTCTTTTCATTTCTTTAATAGAATGATTATCAATTAAAATATCACCTTTATTAACTTCATAAAATCTCATCAATAAATTAACAATTGTTGTTTTTCCAGCACCAGTAGGACCAACAATTGCAACTTTTTGACCACTTTTAATTTTTATAGAAAAGTTTTTAATAATTGTTTTATCATCTACATATCCAAATTCAACATTTTTAAATTCGACATTTCCTTTTACATCTAATAATAATTGTTTTTTATTTGATTCATCTTCAACATCTTTTTCTTCTAGCATTGTAAATACTCGCTTTGAAGCTGCAGATGCTTGTTGGATTGAATTCATTGATTGAGCAATTGTTTGAAGTGGTGATGAAAATAAACGAGCGTAAATTGTAAATTTAATGATAATTGGAAAAGTAACACTAGAATTTCCATTAAGCACCATAGATATACCAATTATAAAAATTAAAGCATAAGATAAATTTCCAGCGAGTGTCATAATTGGGTGCATTGAACCAGCGATAAATTGTGATTTAAAATTATTTTTATATAATTCATTATTTATTTTATTAAATTTTTCAATAGAAATTTTTTCTGCATTATATGATTTAACAATAGTGTGATTTGAATATACTTCTTCTATTTGACCATTTAATTCCCCTAAATTTGATTGTCTTTTATTAAAATATTTTTGTGATATTCCCATAAATAAAAACATAATTAAGAAACCAAAAAGAGATACTCCAATCGTGATTAATGCAAGAACATAATTAACATAAAACATCATAATTATTACTCCAAAGAATAATGTTATTGCGTTAACTAGATTAGCAATAGTGCTACCTAATGCTTGAGATAAAGTATCAACATCATTTGTTACTCTCGATAAAATATCTCCCCTAGTAGTGGTATCAAAATAATTAAGTGGTAAAGTGTTAATTTTTTTATTTATATCAGTTCTTAATTGTTTAGAAATTTTTTGAGTTACATCAGCCATAATATATTGTTGTAAATAACCTATAACAGCGCCGATTAAATAAATAGAAATTAAAGAAAATATTACTTTCAATAATTCATTCATATCAACTCCTTCAATTGATAATAAACCATTTTGTATTATTTCTAATAAATCTTCAATTTTATTAGGACCAATAATTTGTGTTATTGATGAAATGATAGCAAATATAATAGCAATAACTATCGCTAGTAAATATGATTTACAGTACTTTACAAGTTTTTTTAAAGAATTAATATCAATTTTTTCTTTAGTTTGATTTGAGTTCATTTTAGACATTGGTTTAACCATTTTATAATTCCTCCTTTGATAATTGTGATAAAGCGATTTCTTTATAGATTTCACAATTTTCTAATAATTCTTTATGAGTTCCTAATCCGACAATTTCACCTTCATCTAAAACTATTATTTTATCTGCATTCATTATTGTTCCAATCCTTTGAGCAATAATTATAATTGTTTTATCACTGAGATTTTCTTTAATAGATTTTCTTACTAACATATCTGTCTTATAATCTAAAGCAGAAAATGTATCATCAAATATTATTATTTCTGCATCTTTATATAAAGTTCTTGCAATACTTATTCTTTGCTTTTGACCACCAGAAAAATTTGTTCCACCTTGACTTACTTCGCTATTGATTCCGTTTTCTAATTGATTAATAAAATCTGCTTGAGCAATATTAATTACATTATTTATTTTATCTTCATCAACAATTGAAGCACCATAAGTAATATTTTCCTTAATTGTGCCTTTAAATAGCGATGCTTTTTGTGAAGCAATTGCTACTTTACTTCTTAAAGTGTCGAGTTTATAATCTTTAATATTAATTCCATCAACTATAATTTCTCCTTCATTTACTTCATAAAATCTTGATATTAAATTTGCAATAGTTGATTTTCCACTTCCAGTTGCCCCGATTATTGCTAAAGTTTCACCTTTATTAATTTTAAATGAAATATTTTTTAATGTATCTTCAACACTTTTATTATAAGAAAAAGAAACATTTTTAAATTCTACCGTTCCAAGATTATCCATTAATTCAATAGTACCATCATTAATACTAGTATTTGTTTTTAATACTTCCCAAATACGATTACCTGAAATAATAGTTCTTGGTAAAATAATAAAGACCACGATTAAGATTAAAAATGCCATTACAATTTGCATAGCGTAAGAAGTAAAAGCAGTCATATTTGCAATTGCATTTGCTCTATCTAAGAAAAATTGATTTGTATTCCCAATATAATCTTCAATCGTAATTTCATTAATGATAATTGCACAAATCCAATAAATTGCGATTGTTAATCCATTCATACAAAGATTCATAATTGGGGATAATAATCCCATTGATTTATTAGTGAAAAGATTAGTTTTAGTAATTTCACTATTAATTTTTTCAAATTTATCTTCTTGATAATCTTGTGCATTAAACGCTCTTATAACTCTTATTCCAGAAACATTTTCTCTAGTTATATTATTTAACTCATCAGTTAATTTTTGAATTTTCTTAAATCTTGGTAAACATAAACCAACCAGAATACCAACTAAAATAACAATAATTATGACACATATAATTGTTGCTAAGGTCCATCTAATATCAGTTTGAGAAATTTTTAAGATTGCCCAAATTGCCATAATTGGTGCTTTAAATAACATTTGAATTCCCATAGCCATAAAATTTTGAATTTGCATTACATCATTAGTGGTTCTTGTTATTAAACTAGCAGTAGAAAATTTATTTATTTCATTACTAGAAAAACTTGTGATTTTGTTAAACAATTCTTCTCTTAATGTTTTTGAAAATGAACTAGAAGTTTTTGAAATAAAAAATGAACAAATAATAGAACAACATAAACTACCTAATGCACATAAAATCATTAAAGTACCATTTTTTAAAACTTCATTCATAGAATCAGTTTCTTGTTGTACAATAATGGTTAATTCTTTTGTGTAATCTGGCATTTTTAATTCTAATGCAACTTGAAAAAATATTAATATTATTGATATAAAAATATAACACCAATCTTTCTTTTTTAAATATTTGAATAAATGTAACATAATTCTCCTTTCGCTAACCTAGTTAGTTATTTTAATAAAAATATATGCAGATTTTCATCTGCTTAATATTTAGTATTATCAATATTTTTTAGATTTTCAAATAATGATTCATTTAATAATATTGAATTTTTAATTTTATAGGAAATTCTAATAAATTCTTTAATTTCATCATAGCCAACATCATCTATTACTTTCATTGTTATTTCAATAAGTTCTTCTTTATGCTTGCTAGTGATTTTTTTACCTTTATTAGTTAGTTCAACAATAGTTTTTCTAGCATCTAATGGAGAAGTGTACTTTTTTATTAATCCTTTTTTCTCCATATTATTTAATAATTTAGCCATTCTTGCAGTCGAAACATTTAAAGCATTTGATAGATTTGAAGAAATAACTTCTTCGTTAGAGTGATCGAGATAACCTAATACAAATTGTGTTCCACGATCAACATCATTAATTTTATCAAAAAATATTTTAGGTCGACAATTTTTTAATTCTTCTAATATTTCTATTGCTTGTTCTTTTTTCTCCATAAAATATAACTCCTTCATAATAACTAACCCAGTTAGCATTTTATTAAATATTATGTTACTTGTCAATTAATTTTATTTAAAGTTAGTTTATTTTTATTTTAAAATTAAAATGTATATATGATTTTTGTTTATAACGATCGTAATTTTCTAAAAAAAATTTATTAATATATTAATAAATAATATATGCTTAAATAGATGAAAATGATATAATCATTTAATGTAAGCGATTACAAATGGAGAAAAATATGAAAAGAAAAAGTTTATTTTTATTAACATTAGCAACTTGTTTATTAGGGGGATGTAATTCAAATCAACCTACATCATCTTTTAGTGAAGGAATAAGTGAAAGTTCATTTAGTACTTCAACAAGTGAAAATAATGAAGGTGATGAATTTTTAAGTGGAGCATTTAGATATGATGTTGTGGAAAATGAATATGTTGCTACTGAATATAATTCTGTTATGATAGTGGGAAATGATTTAACTAAGGGGTATATTAGTTCAAGTATTAAAATTGATGATAATTTATATGAAAATGGATTTATTATTAATCTTTCATCAAAATCATATTTTGTAGGTTTTGATTTTAACAATAATCTATTAATTTATGAAAAGAGTAGTGAAAATAATATTATTTCTAAAACTAATTTGACTTTAAACAATGAATATAAAAAATTAGCGTTAGCAAAATATGATAATGTTATTGAAGTATTCGTTGAAGATAAATTAATTACTAATTTTAGTATAGTTGATAGCAATATTAATAATATTTGTTTATCTGCAGGTGGGAAAAATACTATTTTTAAAGATGTAGAAATAAAAAATGATTATTCTTACGATACAGATATTCTTTCTTATAATAGAGTAGGTGGTTTATTTAAAGATGAAAATAATAAAATAACATCATCTAAAACAAATTCTATTTTAGTAAATAAATTTAAAAATTTTGAAGAAGGAATTTTTGAAACTAATATTTCACTAAAAAATTCTTCAACAGATAATGGAATTATTTTTGGATTAGAAGATAATGACTTAAATATATATTGGGAAAATGGAGTTAGTTATTATTTCTTTTTTATCAATTACAGTGGTGGTTGTTTCTTAGGTGAAGTTAATAATGGTAATTGGACATCATTAAAATATACCGCAATTGATAATTATGATAAAAATGGAACATATAATCTTAAAGTTGTTAAAAAAGGAAATACAGTTTATTGCTTATTAGATAATAAATTAATGTTTTCATATAGTAGTGATTCATTTTTATCTGGAACAAAATGTGGACTTCGAGCGGGTGGAGAAAATGTAACTTATAGTGATATTAGAATTAAAGGATTAGAAGATAATAATATAACTATAGGAAAAGGTAGTTTTGAAAAATATGATAATATTATAGTTTCAAAAAATAATGAATCCATAATGATAGATGAAAAAACAAAATTAGTTAATGGTACGATTAATGCTCAATTAATTCCAGGAGCGTATAGTGATAATGGAATAATTTTTAGAGCAACAACCCCAAATGGATCATTTTATGAAAGTGAAAATGGATTATCTTATTATTGGTTATATTTTACTGTTGGAAGTGGATCTACTGGTGGATATATTTCTTTTTCAAAATTTGAAAATGGAAAAGAAACTAAATTACAAAGTAAATTCTTACCTTGGGGTAGTTGGAATGATAAATGTTATGATGTAAAAATCGTTTTAAATCAAGATGATATTTATTGTTATTTTGATGGAAGATTATCATTCTATTATCACGAAGATAATTCATTAAAAGGTAATGGTGTTGGATTAAAAACAACCACAGAAGATTGTACTTTAGTTATTAATGAAACAAATTCTAATTGTGAAAAAGAAACAAATGAGTATTTAATATTTGGCCATTCTTATACTGAATATTGGTATACATATAAAGAAGATTTTCCAAATTATAAAGACATTAATGATATAGGAATAGGTGCTTCTAATACTGGGCATTGGAATACTCAATATGCAGAAGAAGTTATTGCTTATGAACCAAGATATGGAATATATTGGAATGGAATTAATGATATTAATGGTGGATTTGATGTTAATACAATCGCTACTAATGTAGAAAGTTTGTTAGTAAAAATTCATAATAAATTACCAAATTTTGAAGTTGCTTTAGTAGGTGTATGTAGATGTCCAGCATCATATAGTCAAAGAGATAGAATTGCTAGTACTAATGAATTATATCGTGGAATTGCTAATAAATATAATTTTGTTCATTATGTTGAAACTGAAAAGTTGTTCTGTGATGCAAATGGTGATGAATTAAGTTCTTATTTTACTGGTGATGGTTTACACCCAAATGATGCGGCATATAAAAAAGTTGCAAAAGTAATTGAAAATGTTTTAGGAAAGTAGGAAAAAGATGAAAAAGAATTTTAAATATTTATTATTAACAAGTTTAATAGTTTTTACTGGTTGTACTGATGTGCAACCAAATACTTCTTTTGAAAATAATAGTGAATCATCTAGTGTAAGTACTAGTGATACTTCTTTAGGTATAAGTAGTGGTGAAGTAGATGTTTCTACTTTAAAAGAAGAAATAAATACATTTTTATCATCTATTAATTTAGATAATTATAATCAAGAAGAAAAAGAGCAATTAGAAGAATTAATTAATAAACTTAATGCAATTCTTTCTTCATCAAATGATATTAATCAATTAAATGCTGCTTTTAGTGCTTTTAAAAATCAATATTATTTATTAAAAACAAAAGAAGATTATATTAATGAAATTAAAGAATTATTAAAAGAAGAAAAAGAACAATTTAAACAAAATATAGAAATTGATAATGAATATAAATATCGTGTTGAAGAATTAGAAAAAATAAATAAAGAAAAAGATGAAATATATAAAAAATTAGATAATGCTACATCAACAGAAGAAATTAATAATATCAGTTTAGATAATTACAATAATTTATTATCAACATCTAAAACTAATGCTGAGTACACTATTAATGAAATGTTAGATTATGGAATTAATAGTAAATGGGATTTAGTTAATGCTCATAGAGATGAAATGTCTGTGGTTAATAAAAATACAATTAGAACTAAAAATGATGGATACGCTCTTGATAGTACTGAATATACTGGCGATATGGAAATAGTATTTTCTGTAAATACAGAAAGTAGTTGTGATATAGTTGGAATATTATTAGCAAATCCTACAAGTGTTAGTAATGGAGATGGTATAGATGGCTATTTAGTTAACATTAAAAGGGGAACTGGATACGAATATTATCAAGTTTATTATTTAGAAAATTATTATAATTCTATTGGTACTGCATATGCTCAATATGTTGGTGGTTGGGTGTATACCGATTCATACCCTAATGAAACTGTTGCAAATAATAAAACTAGAGTTATTTTAAAGCGTGGCGTGATTAAGTTATATAAAAATGAAGATTATGAATTATATGGCGATAAAGCAAAATGTTGTTCTGTTGATTTAACTTATGGTGGAACACTAAAATCATATACATCATATCATTTTGGTGTTGTTACTTGGGGTAATAGTGGAACTCCATACGATATTGAACTTGATATGCTCGCTGGTAGTAAAGCTGTTGATGGTAAACAAAAAGCGAGTGCATTTATCGATAAAGTATCTTCAAATATTAGATATGAATATTTAAGTTCAAATAAAGAAAAAGAAATAAATAATCTTATTGATGAAGCAAAATCATATGTAACTAATAGTGATTATTCATATAAAGATATTTTAGATAAAATTGAAAAAATTAAAGAAGCATCTTCTTTTAAAAGTGGTGCGATTGATTTAATGGATAATATTTTTAGTGATGATAATTCAATTAAATCAAGTTGGGATCAAGTATGCACAAATGTTAAAAATTGGACACATACTAAAGGAACTAATTCAGTAACAACTCCAAATAATTCTTCTAGTGGTTGGCAATTAAGTAAAGATAAATATAGTGATATTGATATGACAATGAATGTAAATGGTTGTCAATCATTTAATCCATATCAATGGAGTTCTATTGCAAAAGCATTCTTGATTGGTGCTGAAAATAATGGTAATTATCCAAAAGGATATGCAGTAACATTCTTCTATACTTCAACTGAATCTTGGCTTCAAATACATTATTTAGATGGAACTGGATTAAACTCAAATTTTGTATGTGGACTTAGTGAATGGGTTAATGACTTAGATATTAGAATTACAGTTATTAATAAAGAATTAAAAATATATACTGGTTCTCAACAAAGAACATTTATTAATCCAAGTTTTGAAAATATTTCTTCCATTACTTTAGATAACTATAATGGTGGAAGTATTGGTATTCTTAATTGGGACGACACTAATATGTATCAATCTACATTTACATTAAAAGAATTCGCTGGAAAAAGATTATCATAATTGATATAGGGGGGTTACTATGAAAAAAGTTTTATTTGTATGCTCATTATTAATGTTAGTTGCTTGTGCTAATTTTGAATCATCAACGAACAATAGTGCTTCAACAAGTAGTTATTCATTTAGTGAAAATAGTATTAGTGAATCAACATCTAGTGAGTTTTCAAGTAGTGAATCAAGTTTTTCTAGTATTAGTGAAGAGAGTTCATCTTTTAGTAGCGAAGAAAGTTCTTCTAGTAGTGAATCAATTTCTTCTTCATCAAGTGATTCCAATTCTTCAATTAGTAGTTCTTCTAGTAGTGAATCAAGTTCATCTATAGTAGATAAAAAGAATTATACTCGTATTATCACTTGTACTGATTATCAAGGCGTATCGGGAAATGAAGAATCTGAAGGTATTGTTTCAAGTATTTTATCTTCTATGAAGAAAGATAATATTACATCTGCAGATGCTTTCTTTTGCTGTGGAGATTATGATTATGATTTAACTAATATTCAAGTTGTTGAAGGGATTAATTCTTTAAAATCTGTTGTTAATAGTTATGTTAGTGAAGATAATATGATATTTGTTCAAGGAAATCACGATATATTATCACCTGGAACAAATGGATTAGCAAAAAGTGGAAATAATGATCCTATTGATGGAAAATATGGGGCATTTGTTATTAATGAAGATGATTATATGTGGATTTGGGGTGGTAATTTTAGTGAAGAAACTGTTAAAAGTACTGCATTAAATTTAGAAAATTATCTTAATGAAAAAATTGAAGAAAATTATGATAAACCTATATTTATTCTTGCTCATTTACCACTTCATTATAATATGCGTGGTATAAGAGACGCTAATGGTGATAATGGAGATGGTAAACATTCAAAATATATTTTTGATGTTTTAAATGGCGCTGGTGCTAGGGGATTAAATATTGTATATTTGTTTGGACATAATCATTCTGGTGGATACGATGATTATTTAGGTGGATCTAATATTTATTTAAAGTCTGGA
>CAZOAE010000010.1:0-11227 GCA_964577725.1 uncultured Erysipelotrichaceae bacterium
GAATACTAAGTCTCTTTCCAAATATATTTATACATTTTATTGTAAAGTTTAATTGATAAATGATGTGTCTACTCTAGGGGGAACTATGAATATTAAAATTGAATTAAATGATAAATCTTATCCCGTTGTTATTGAACACGATTTATTAAATAATATTTCGTCATTTTTAGACTTAACAAAAAAAGCATTAATTATAACTGATGATGGAGTTCCTTCAATATATATTAAAACAATTAAAAAACAATTAAAAAAAGGTGAAACATTAATAATTCCACATGGAGAATCATCAAAATCATTAGAAATGTATCAAAGAATAATTGATCATTTATTACATTTGGATTTTTCAAGAAAAGATTATATTATCGCTTTAGGTGGTGGTGTTGTTTTAGATTTATGTGGTTTTGTTGCTTCTACTTTTAAAAGGGGACTACACTTAATTAATATTCCTACAACAACTTTATCAATGGTTGATTCTTGTGTTGGGGGAAAAGTAGCGCTTAATCATTATAACTTAAAGAATATAATTGGTTCTTTTTATCATCCAGATGCAGTATTAATTGATCCAAATACATTACAAACTTTACCAAAAAGACATTTTATTAATGGCACAATAGAGGCATTAAAAACTGGAATGATTGGTGATAAAGAATTATATAATTTATTTTTTCAAGATGATTATAAAGAACATTATGATGAAATAATTTATCGTTCACTTCTATTTAAAGCAAAAATAGTAATGGAAGATGAAAAAGAACAATCAATAAGAAAAATATTGAATTTTGGTCACACTTTTGGTCACGCTTATGAATCATATTTTGCAATGAAATATTATTTACATGGAGAAGCGGTTGCTCTTGGGATATTAACTATAAGTAAAGATAAATATTATTATGATGATTTAAAAAATCTTTTTAAAAAATGGAAATTAAAAACTGATATTAATGTTGAAAAAGAAAAGATTATTAATTTTATAAAAAACGATAAAAAAAGTGATAATGATAATATTGATTTAATTGTCGTAGATAATATTGGTGAAGCAAAAATCGTTCCAACTAAAATTGAAGATTTAAACATTTATTTGGAGAATAATTAAATGAGTTCATCTTTTGGAAAAATTATAAAAATTAGCCTTTTTGGAGAATCGCATTCAAAATGCGTTGGTTTAACTATTGATGGACTAAGAAGTGGAATTAAAATTGATGAGAATTTAATTAATTTTGATTTATCTTTAAGAAAAACAAACGATTATTTATCTACATCAAGAAATGAAGAAGATAAAGTCGAATTTATAAGTGGTGTTTATAATGGTTACACTACTGGAAGTCCTTTAACTTTCATCATTAAAAATAACAATGTTGATTCAACAAATTATCATAAAAATATCATTAGACCTTCTCACGCTGATTTAACTAGTCTAATAAAATACAATGGATTTAATGATTTTCGTGGAGGGGGACATTTTTCTGGGCGTATTACCACACCTTTAATTGTATTAGGTTCAATTTGTAAACAAGAATTATCTAAAATGAATATTGTAGTTGGTTCTCATATTAGTTCCATTCTTAATATTAATGATGATTCTATTACTAATGAAAAACAAATCACAAACTTATTATCTTCATCATTTCCAGTTATTAATAATGAAAAAAAAGAATTAATGATGGAAAAAATAAAAGAAATTAAAGAACAAAATAATTCACTCGGGGGAAGTATTGAAACAGTCGTTTTTAATTTACCAATTGGATTAGGAGAACCATTTTTCGATAGTTTAGAATCATATCTAAGTCATTTAATATTTTCTATCGGGGGAGTAAAAGGTATTTTATTTGGAGATGGAATTAATTTTTCTACTTCATTAGGAAGTGAAATAAATGAAAAAATATTCTATGAAAATGATAAAATAAAATATAATTCTAATCATAATGGTGGTATTCTAGGGGGCTTATCTAATGGAGAACCTTTAACTTTTAAAACTATAATTAAACCAACACCAACATTTGCTTTACCACAAGAAACTATTAATATAGAAACAAAAGAAAATATTAATACTTCGTTTAAAGGTAGATTTGATCCTTGTATAGTTCATAGAATCTGTAAAGTAATAGATGCTTTAACTAATTACTGTATCTATGAAATGATTTTATTAGATAGGAGCAATAAATGGAATACGGATTAATCGGGGGAAATGTCACATTTTCTTATTCTAAATATATCCATAATTTATTAGGAAATAATAATTATGAATTAAATTCTTTAACTAACGAAGATTTAATATCTTTACTTAAAAAAAAAGATTTTTTAGGATTAAATATTACTATTCCTTATAAAGAAACAGTCATTCCTTATTTAGATAAATTATCAAATGAAGCAAAAAAAATTGGCGCGGTTAATACTATTATTAATAAAAACGGTCTTCTTATTGGTTATAATACTGATGCATTAGCCTTTGAATTTTTATTAAAAAATAATAATATTAATGTTAGAAATAAAAAGATTATCGTTTTAGGAACTGGTGGAACATCAAAAACAGTAAAATATGTTTTATTAAAAAATTCCGCTAGTGAAATTTATTTTGTTTCAAGAAGTAAAAAAAAGGATTCAATAACATATCAAGAAGTAAAAAAGCATTTTGATGCTGATATAATCATCAACACAACACCCTATGAAATGTACCCAAATTTAAAAGAAACAACTTTAATTAATATATTAGATTTTCCTTACTTACAAACGTGTATAGATGTAATATACAATCCTTATAAAACTCAATTATTAATCGAAGCAAAAAATAAAAATATTAAAATTGTTTCTGGATTAGAAATGCTTGTATATCAAGCGTGTTTTGCAAGTGAATTATTTTTTAATAAAAAATACTCAATTAACTATATTAGGAGTATATATCGACAATCACTATTGAACTTTATCAATATTGTATTAATTGGAATGCCTGCTTCAGGAAAATCGACATTAGGAAAACAATTATCAAAAAAATTAAATCGCCAATTCTATGATGTTGATAAAGAAATTGAAAATAAAACTAATATGAAAATTAAAGATTATTTTTCACAATTTGGAGAAGAAAGTTTTAGACAAATCGAAAAAGAAGTTATTTTAGAATTGTCGAAAAAACAAGGTGCAATTATTTCTTTAGGTGGTGGATCTTTAATAAAAAAAGAAAATAGAATTAATATTGAAAAAAATTCAATAATGATATTTTTAAATCGTGATATTTCATTTATAAAAAATAATAAAAAAGCAAGATTAACTAGACCACTTTTAAAAGATGAAAAAGATATAGATTTGATTTATGCAAAAAGAATTAACACTTATCTAGCAGCAAGCGATATACAAATATCAACAAATGGAACAATCTTACATACATTAAACAAAATTTTGGAGGCTTTATTATGAAATTTATGGTTATAAATGGTCCAAATATTAATATGCTTGGAATTAGAGAGAAAGATATCTATGGCGAAAATACATACCAAGATTTAATTAAATTAATCAAAAAATGGGCAAAAGAAGAAAAAATAAAAATTGATATTTATCAATCAAATAATGAAGGAAAATTAATTGATAAAATACAACAATGCTATTTTAAAAAATATGATGGAATCATCATTAATGCTGGTGGATATACACATACATCAATTAGTATTCTTGATGCTTTAAAAGCAACAAATATTCCATCAATTGAAGTACATTTAACCGATATTTCTAAAAGAGAATCTTTTAGACACAATTCTTTTCTTGCACAATATTGTTTTAGGTCTATAATAGGATTATCACTAGAAGGTTATCATCAAGCAATAATTTCGTTAAAGAAAAAATTGGAGGTAAAATAATTATGATTATTACTATTAAAAAAAATGCAGAAGAACAAAGCACAAAAAAATTACAAAATTATTTATATAAAAACGGCTATTTAATTGATATGATTCATGGTAATAATATTCAAATTATGTGTGTTATCGGCGATACTTCATCATTAGATACCGAAACAATAAAAGGATTTGAATGTGTTGAAGATATAACAAAACTATCAGAGCCTTATCGTGAAGTATCAAAAAAATTTCACCCAGAAGATACTGTTATAAGTGTTGGTGATGTAAAAATAGGGCAACATGAAAAAATTGTTTTTATCGCTGGTCCTTGCTCAGTTGAAGGAGAAGAAATAGCCTTATCTATTGCCGAAAAAGCAAAAAAATATGGTGCTTCCATTTTTAGAGGTGGTTCATATAAAGCAAGAACATCTCCATATTCTTTTCAAGGATTAAAAAAGGCTGCGCTTGATGATTTAAAAAAAGTAAAAGATACATATAATTTACCAGTTGTAAGTGAAATTGTTTCAATTAACCAAATAAAAGATTTCGTAGAAAAAGTCGATATAATTCAAGTTGGAGCAAGAAATATGCAAAACTTTGAATTATTAAAAGCACTTGGTAAAATTAATAAACCTATCCTTTTAAAAAGGGGGTTATCTGCAACATTAGATGAATTATTACTCGCCGCAGAATACATTTTAATCGGTGGAAATAAAAATGTTATCTTATGTGAAAGGGGAATAAGAACATTTGAATCTGCGACAAGAAACACTCTTGATTTATCTGCAGTTCCATATTTAAAAAATAAAACTCATCTTCCAGTTATTGTTGATCCTTCTCACGCAACTGGAAATAGAGATTTAGTTGAACCTATGACTCTTGCCGCGATTGCTTGTGGCGCTGATGGAATTATGATTGAAGTTCATAATAATCCAGAAAGTGCTTGGTCAGATAGTAAACAAACAATTGATTTAGAATCATTTAAAACTCTTGTTGAAAAAAGTCAATTAGTTGCTAAATCTATTGGAAGGGAAATAAATTAATGGATATTAAGATTTCTTCTTTTATTCCAAATGGAAATGTAGAAATCCCAACTTCAAAAAGTTATGCCCATAGAGTAGTAATTTCATCTTTTATTTCAAATAAAGGTTCTTATATAAAAAATATAACATTTTGTGATGATATAAATTACACTTTAAATGCTTTAAAATCATTAGGTGCTAATTTTATAATCCATAATAATGATATCGAATTTTTTAAATGCAATAACACCCCTAAAGATGTAACTTTTGATGTTGGAGATTCAGCTTCTACTTTAAGATTTTTATTACCATTAGCAAGTTATTTATCTCCACATATAAAAATAAATGGAAGTGAAAGATTATTTCAAAGATCTATTTCACCTTATTTAGAAATATTAGAAAAACAAAATATTAAATATCAATTAACTTCATCATCAATTGAAATATTTTCATCAATAAAAGATGATGATTTAACATTTGATAATTGTTTTTCTAGTCAATTTATTTCTGGTTGGTTATTCTTATTAGCAAAATCTAATTCTCCACATTTCATTAAATTAAATGATAACATTGAATCAAAAAATTATATTTTAATGACTATTGATGTTTTATCAAGATTTGGAGTTAAAATAATTCAAAAAGATAATCTTATCATTAATTCATTTTCTCATTTTAATTATTTATCATATACGATTGAAAAAGATTATAGCCAAATGGCTTATTTTGCCGTTTTAGGCGCTTTAAAAGGAAATGTTACTATTTCAAATATGAATATAAATTCATTACAAGGTGATAAAAAAATTATTGAAATATTAATTGATGCTGGAGCAAAAATTGATTTCTTAGGTAATAATATAACTTTCTATCATTCTTTATTAAAAGGTACAACAATTGATATTTCTAATTGTATAGATTTAGGACCTATTTTATTTATTCTCGGTGCTTGTAGTTATGGAAAAACAAGATTAATTAATACTAAAAGACTTTCAATAAAAGAATCAAATAGAATATTATCAATGAAAAATGAATTAGAAAAAGTTGGAGTAAAAATTGATGTTTTTGATAATGAAATAATAATTTATGGAATGGCTAATTATCAAGGAAACTATACTTTTTCTAGTAATAATGATCATCGAGTTTGTATGGCGTTATCAATTTTTGCTATTATTAATAATGGTATATGTACTATAAATGACTATCAAGTAATTAATAAATCATATCCTAATTTCTTTAATGATTTATTTTCTTTAAAAAAAGAAAACATATATGATAAATAAAGGAGAATCTATGAATAATCAAACAATTGTTAGTTTAATAACACCACCTTTAAATTCAGCGGTTGCAGTTATAAGAATGTCTGGTGATGATGCCTTAAATATTATTAATGAAATTTTTTCAAAAAAGATTACAACACCTAATAAAGCGGTTGTTGGATATATCATTGATAATCAAGAAAAAGTTGACCAAGTTATTGTTACTTATTTTGCAAATCCAAAATCATTTACTGGAGAAGATGTAATTGAAATATCTTCTCATGGTTCAATGATTATTGCTAATCAAATTATCTCATTAATTATATCTAAAGGTGCTAGACTTGCTGAAAGGGGGGAATTTTCTTCTCGTGCTTATTACAATAATAAAATAGATTTAATTCAAGCAGAAGCAATCTTATCTATGGTAGAAGCAACTTCTATTGAAGCAAAAAAACTTGCGCTTTATTCATTAGAAGGAGAAACATCTTCATTACTTAAACCTTTAATTAATAAACTCGCCGATTTATTATCAAATATTGAAGTAAATATTGATTATCCAGAATATGAAGATATTGAAGAAGTAACAATATCTCGTATTCAAATAGAATGTAAAGATATGATTAACACTATTTCATCACTATTAAATCAATCTCAAAAATCTCAATATTATATCAACGGAATTAAAGTTGCTTTAGTAGGATTACCTAATACTGGAAAATCATCATTATTAAATGCTTTTTTAAATCAAGATAAAGCAATTGTTACTGATATTCCTGGAACAACAAGAGATATTGTTGAAGGCTTTGTTAATTTAGATGGTTTACCTTTACATTTACTTGATACTGCGGGAATTAGAAAATCTAACAATAAAGTTGAACAAATTGGAATTGAAAAATCTCAAAAAAGTATAGATGAAGCAGATTTAATTATTATGGTATTAGATTCTTCTAAATTAATTACTGATGAAGAACAAGAAATACTAAATAGTATTAAAGATAAAAAACACTTAATTGTCTTTAATAAAGCAGATTTAATTGAAAATCAAGATGATAATAAAATATATATATCAGCGTTAAATAAAGATATTTCTCAATTAAAAAATGAAATAAAAAAATTATTTAATTTAACATCAAATGATATAACCCCTTCTTTATGTTCTTCTAGGCAAATTGGATTATTACAAAAAGCAAAAACATCTCTTATTAAAGCAAATGAAGATGCTTCAAATAATTTACCAATTGATTTAATCAGCATTTCTATTAAACAAGCATATGATACATTAAAAGACATCTTAGGATTAAATGTAAATGTTGATTTATCAGAAGAAATATTTTCTCGTTTTTGTGTAGGTAAATAAAATATGATATTTGATACTCATTGTCATTTATATGATGAACAATATAAAAATGATTTAGATGAAATTTTATTAAGAGCAAAAGACAATAAAATTGATTTACTTTTACTTCCAGCGGATAATATTGAAAACTCCATTAAATGTGTAGAATTAGCTAATAAATACCCTATGATATATTGCGCAGTAGGAATTCACCCTTTAGAAGTATATTCACAAGATAAAAATACATATTTAAATAAATTAGAAGAACTAGTTAAATCTAATAATAAAATTAAAGCCATTGGAGAAATAGGATTAGATTATTTTTATTACAAAAATAAAGATGAACAAGAATTACAAAAACAATTTTTTATTGAACAAATAAATTTAGCAAATAAACTAAAATTACCTATTATTGTTCATTCTCGTGATGCTTGTTTAGATACATTAAATATATTAGAAAAAAATCCCCCTTTATTTGGTTGTGTTTTTCATTGTTTTTCTTATTCTAAAGAAATATTAAAAATTTTAATTGATAAAGGCTATTATATTGGTTTAGATGGTCCAGTTACATTTAAAAACGCATTAAATCCAAAAGAAATTGCTTCATTAGTTCCTATTAATAGACTACTTGTAGAAACTGATTCACCATATTTAACACCATCTCCAAATCGTGGAAAAAGAAATGAACCAAGTTATATCATTTATATATTACAAGAAATTAGTTTATTAAAAGGAATACCTTATGATGAATTATGTAAAATAACATATGAAAATGGAAGGAAATTTTTTTCAATATGAAACCAGTAATAGTTGTAGAAGGAAAAACTGATGTTCAAAAATTACAAAGATTAATTGATGCTGATTATGTAATATGTAATGGTTCAGCGATAGATGAAAAAACTATTGATTTAATTAATGAATTATCAAAAAAAAGAAAAGTAATTATTTTTACTGATCCTGATTATCCTGGCACTCAAATAAGAAATAAAATAAGTTCAAAAGTAAAAAATATTTATCACGCTTTTGTTGATAGAAAAAAAGCAAGTAATGGTAAAAAATTAGGAATTGCTGAATGTGATGATGATGAAATTTTACGTGCATTATCTTCCTATATTTACGAACCATTAGAAACAAACAACTTAATAACTATGAAAGATTTTATTTCTTTAAAATTAAGTGGTTATCCTAATTCAAAAAAACTAAGAGAAAAGTTATGTTTAAAATTTTCATTAGGCTATGGAAATAGTAAAACAATATTAAAAAGAGTAAATATGCTCAATTTAACATTAGAACAATTAAAGGAGGCTATTAATGATTGCGAGTAAAGAATATGTTATAAAAACATTAGTGCAAATATTTGCAACAGCAAAGAAAAAGTATTCACAAAACTTTTTAATTGATTATCAAACAGTTTTAAATTCTGTTAATAGTCTTAATAAAGATATTAAGCAAGTTATTGAAATTGGACCAGGCTTAGGAGCGCTTAGTGAAGAAATATTAAATCAAAATTATTATTTAGATGCTTATGAAATAGATGAAACTATGGTAAATCATTTATCAAATTATTTTATAAAAAATAAAAATTTTAACTTATATAAAGGAGATTTTTTAAAACAAGATTTATCTAAATATAAAGATAAGAAAGTATCTTTTATTTCTAATATTCCATATAGTTTAACAACCCCTATTATTGAAAAAGTAATTTCATTAGAATTAAATATTGATTCTTTTGTTTTTATGGTTCAAAAAGAAGCGGGACAAAGAATAACAAGCAAAATAGGAAATAAAGATTATGGTCCTTTACCAATTTTTTTAACATATATTGGAAATATAACAACAGTATGTAAAGTATCTCGAGATAAATTTCTTCCTTCACCAAATGTTGATTCAATAATATTAAAATTAAAATTCAATGAAAATAGAGATTTTAATTATGAAAAAAAATTATTTTCTTTATTAAATAATGCTTTTAGAATGAGAAGAAAAACATTAATTAATAATTTATCAATCTATAAAAATAAAGATGAATTAATTGATATTTTAAATAAATGCCATTTAAAACCCACAGTTAGACCAGAAGAATTAACATTAAATGATTATTTAAATTTATTATCTTTTTTATAATCAATTTCTTTTTTATTACATATTTTATATAGTATGAAACTATATGATTTAGTAACTAGAAATTCTTATCATAACGATATTATTTTTCAAATTATAAAAATTGTTGATAACACTTATATTTTGAAAGGTATTGATTATCGCCTTATCGCAGATGCAAAAAAAGAAGATTTATTATTATATGAAGATAATGTCAATATTCAATTACCGTTTTTAAACATAAATCCAACTTCTGCAAGTGGAAAAATTTTACATTTAGATGGAGATCAAATCTATGTAAAAAAAAGTCAAGAAGCATATAATAAATACCATTTAAACGCAAGATGTATATATTTAGATGAACCACTTATTCCTAATTCAATTTTATCATTATTAAGCCAAGATAAATACGATATTTTAGTTATAACTGGGCATGATTATCTAAAAGATAAAAAACACTCTTTAGATGACTTGACAACATACCAAAATTCGATTAATTTTGTAAGTGCAGTGCAACAAGCGCGTAAACTATATCCCGATTTAGATTCATTAGTAATTATTGCTGGTGCTTGCCAATCAAATTACGAAGCATTAATTAGTAATGGTGCGAATTTTGCTTCATCACCAACACGAGATAACATTCATCTATTAGATCCAATCATTGTTGCTAGTATTATCGCTACAACATCAATAAAAGATTATGTTTCTCCAAAAGAAGTAGTTAATAAAACTATTTCAAAAGCAATGGGTGGTATTGAAACAAAAGGAAAATCTCGCTTACACTATGCAGGAGAAAATATATATGATAACTTCGATAAAAGCTCACGCTAAAATTAACATTTGTTTAAATGTCCTAGACAAACTTGAAAATGGTTATCACAATGTCGATATGATTATGCTTCCATTACAATTACACGATACAGTGGAATTAGATCATTTACCAAAAGGATACGAAACATTTATCACAAGTGATGATATTTCTATTCCAACCAATGAATCAAATCTATCTGCGGTTGCTTTTAAAAAACTTAAAGAAAAATATAATTTCAATAATAATTTTTTAATTCATATATATAAAAGAATCCCTATGTCCGCTGGTCTTGCAGGTGGATCATCTAATGCCGCTGCAGTTATTAATATTTTAAGAAAAAAACTCAAACTTAAAATTACTGATCAAGAATTAATTTCTTTAGGTCTATCTATTGGTGCTGATGTTCCATTTTGTATCTTTAATAAACCAGCAAGATGTGAAGGCTTAGGAGAAAAATTAACATTTATTAATTTAAAAAAGAAATACTATGTTCTTTTAGTAAAACCTAATAAAGGTGTATCTACCGCTGAAGCATATAATCTATTTGATTCATTAGAAATAAAACCTAATAAATGCGATATTGAAAAAGTAATAAAAGCCTTAGAAAAAGGTGATGATGAAACATTAGCAAAAGAAATGAACAATAACCTTTTACCATGTGCAACATCAATCGTTCCAGAAATCTTAGATATTATTAACACTTTAAAAAATGATGGATTCCCTTTAACTATGATGTCTGGCTCTGGTTCAACAGTATTTGCTTTAAGTACAAATTATCGTTTACTAAAAAAAGAAGCAGAAAAATTTGATAACGAAAATCATACTGTTATTCTTACTTCAACTTTATAAATACCTATAAAAGAACTTCATAGTTCTTTTTT
>CAZOAE010000011.1:0-11223 GCA_964577725.1 uncultured Erysipelotrichaceae bacterium
CTATCAAATGTTTAATATCTTAAAAAATATTAATAGTGATTTAGAAGTATTAATTATAGATGATGTTGAACAAAGTGAATTAATAATTAGATAAATAATTAATTATTGGATTAATAATTGAATCTGGAACAGAAGCACCAGCAGTAATAAAACAAGATTTATATGAAGATAAATCAAGATTAAGTAAATCATTAATGTTACCAATTTGAAATATAACTTTATTAGGATATAGATTTTTACATACTTCATATAATCTAGTGGTATTTGATGATATTTTATCTCCAATAATAAATATTACATCTTCATTTTTAACTTTTTTTAAGGCATCTTGTCTTAATTCAGTAGCATAACAAATATCATTTTTTATTTCAATAGAAGATGATATTTTTTTAATTGAATCATATATTTTATTTAATTCACTTTTAATTAATGTTGTTTGGTTATGGATTGAATATTCTTCATCTTTATTAATTTCATCAAATGAAGGATTAAAAAAATCAATAAATATTATTTCTTTATTTAAAGATAACGCACTCAATGTTTCGGGGTGATTTTTTATTCCAATATAAATAATTTTTTTCCCTTGAAGTGAAGCATTATAAATAGATTTTTCATTTTGTAATACTCTTGTACACGTAGCGTCAACAATAATAAGATTCTTTTTTTTGCTATTTCTTCTAATTTTTTATCGTGTCCATGTGCTGAAAAAATAATAACTCCTTTTTCTATTGAGTTAATTTTTTCTTCTAATGAACGATTATCATCTAAAATTTTTATTCCTAAATTAACTAATTCATCACAAACATTTTTATTATGAACAATTTTATTCAACATAAAAATATCTTCATTAGGATATTCTTTAATTGTTTTTTTTGCAATTTCAAGCGCGGTTTTGACACCAAAACAAAAACCATAATGTTCAGCAAGAGTAATTTTCATACTTAAATTATAAGGAAATTATTTATAAAATTAAATAAAAAATGGTTTTGATTGAGATTCATTATTTCGATAATTAGTTTTAATATCTTTATTTTCTTTTTCATCAATTATTTCTGCTTCTACTTTTTCAACATTTTTAGTGGTTTTTACTTCTTTATTATTTTTGTTAAAAAAAGTATTAATTGATGAAATTACTGTTTTTCCTTGCTCGATAATTGGTTGTACTTTTTTATATAAAGGTATAATTGAGTTAATCGTGTCAACACTTCTTTCTGCTTTTTGAATTAAATCTTTAAAAGGAACATTTTTTCTTCCCATAATGGGATTATAGTATGTTCTTCTTGAAGGAATATTAATTGGAGAATTACGATAAAAGTTATTATTTTGATTAAAATACATTATAATCACCTATTTTAATATATTAAAAATTAATAAAAATGTTAAAAATAATGAAATTAAAGAGTATAATACTTTTGTGTGGCAAAGGAGCAAAATATTATGAATTTAAATGATTATATCAAAGTTGTTAATAATTATCCAAAAAAAGGAATTTCTTTTAAGGATATAACACCTATCTTACAAAATCCAGAAGCATTTAATTATGTCATTGATGAATTATCAAAATTTGTTAATGAAGTTAATGCTGATGTTATCGTTGCTCCAGAAGCAAGGGGATTTTTATTTGGTACTCCAGTTGCTTGTAAAACAAATAAAAGTTTTATACCAGTAAGAAAACCAAATAAATTACCTAGAGAAACAATATCTTATACTTATCAATTAGAATATGGAAGTGATACTTTATGTATGCACTTAGATGCAATAAAAAAAGGCGATAAAGTTGTAATTATTGATGATTTAGTCGCACTTGGTGGAACAATTGATGCAATAATTGCCTTAGTTGAAAAATTAGGGGGAGAAGTCGTTGGAATTGGTTGTGTTATTGCTTTAACTGGTTTACCAGGAATAACAAAGTTTAATGATAAATGTAAATTCAAATCATTATTACAATTATCTGATGAGGTTGAATAATAGTGAATGGTTATTTTCAATATGAAAAACATACTTTCGCTGATGTTGAAAATAAATTTGAAAACTATATTCATAACAAAGATGATATAAAAAGAATTGAAAATGCATTTGAATATGCTTCAAGTAAACATATAAATCAGTTTAGAAAGTCAGGAGAACCATATATTGTCCACATCATTGAAGTGGCATATATTTTAGCAAGTCTTAATGCTGGACCAACAACATTAATCGCTGGTATTTTACATGATGTAGTGGAAGATTGTAATGTTACTCTTGATGAAATAAATGATTTATTTTCTAGTGAGATTGCTACTTTAGTTGATTCTTTAACAAAAATTAAAGCATTATCAAAAAGAAATGATCAAGAATTTATTGCAAAATCTCATCGTAAGATATTTATTGCAATGGCTCGTGATGTTCGTGTAATTATTATTAAACTTGCTGATAGATTGCATAATATGAGAACACTAGAATATCTTAATGATGAAAAACAAAATAGAATTGCTCGTGAAACTTTAGAAGTTTATGCGCCTATTGCACATAGGCTTGGTATGAATAATGTTAAAGGAGAATTAGAAGCATTATCATTATTCTATCTTGAACCAGATAAATTTAATGAAATAAATACTTTACTTGAAAATAGTTCAACAAATAGAAAACAAAGTATTTTAAAAATGCAAAAGAAAATTGCAAATATGTTAATTGATAAAAATATCAAATTTGAAATTTCTTCAAGAGTAAAAGATATTTATTCAATTTATAAAAAAATATATATAAAAGGTCGTAAATTTGAAGAAATATACGATATTATGGCTTTAAGAATAATTACAGAAACTGTAGTTAATTGTTATGAAATTTTAGGTTATATTCATAGTATTTATAAACCTATTCCAGGTCGATTTAAAGATTATATTGCAATGCCAAAACCTAATATGTACCAATCATTACATACTTCAATTGTCGCTAATGATGGTAATATTTATGAAATTCAAATTAGAACTAAAGAAATGGACGAAATTGCTGAAAGTGGTGTTGCCGCTCATTGGAGATATAAAGAAAATGAAGCATATGATCCAAAGAAAGAGCAAAAAGAAATTGAAGAAAAATTACATTGGTTAACTTCATTTAAGTCAATTGAAAGCGATAATAGTAATGCTCAAGAATATATGGAAGCATTACAAAAAGATATTTTTGATGCGAATGTATATGTTTTTACTCCATTAGGAAAAGTAATTGATTTACCTAATGGCTCAACTCCACTTGATTTTGCTTATAAAATTCATACCAAAGTTGGTGATTCCGCTGTTGGAGCGTTAGTAAATGGTTCATTAGTTCCATTATCAACTGTTTTAAAAACTGGTGATGTATGTGAAATTAAAACTAGTAAAAATTCATCTGGTCCTAATGAAGGTTGGTTAAATATTGTTTCTACTTCTTTTGCTAAAAACCATATTAGAAAATTTTTAGCAAAAAAGAATGAAGAAATATATAAAAGCGCAAACATTGAACAAGGTAAACAAATTTTAATTGATGAGTTTAAAGAATATAATATTAATGAAAAAGATATGATTAAACTTATTAATGAAAATAAAGTTTTAGAAAGATATACTTGTAATACCTTAGAAGATTTATATCTTGCTGTATATAATAGAAATCCAATTCCTGCAGTTATAACTGATTATCTTAATTTAAAAAAGTTAACTGATGAAGAAGCATTAAATAAATATATTGAAAAAAATACTTTTAAAAGTGATTTTTCTAATAAACAATCAATTCTTGTAAATGGCACTAATAATGTTAAAGTAAGTGTATCAACTTGTTGTTCACCTTTACCAGGAGAAAAGATAATTGGTTATGTTTCTCGTGGACAAGGAATTAAAGTTCATAGATTAGATTGTCCAAATATTATTAATGAAACAAGATTAATTCAAGTTATTTGGAATCCTAATGCGATTGAAGCAAAATACCCAGTTAATATTGTTATTAATTCAAATGATAGATTAAATTTGCTTATTGATGTTATGAATATGTTTTCACAATTATCAATCCCTTGTAAAAAAATAAATGCCAAAGTCCATAAAGATGCATTAACTGTATCTATCTCTGCGACTGTTTTATTGCAAAATATTGAAAAAATGAATAATTTATTTAATGCCTTAATTAATGTTGAAGGTGTATACGAAGTAAAGAGAGTGACAAAATAATGATAAAAAAATCGAAAAATATTGTTAATACAAAAGAATTACATAAATATGAAGTAAAAGAAAATGATCGATTAATTGATTTTTTAATTAAGACTTTTCCTAACAAATCAAGAAATAATATTAAGACATTATTATCTAAAAAATTAGTTTTAATTGATGGAGCGCCAGTATCGCAATTTGATTTTGAAGTAGTCAAAGGCGATATTATTCAAATTTCCCCAGTGAGTGTTAAACAAACACAACAAAAAGCATCAAAACTTAAAATATTATTTGAAGATGAAAATTATTTAGTTATTAATAAACCCGCGGGACTTTTATCTGTAGCAACTGATAAAGAAAAAACAATTACCGCCTATCGTTTATGTATGGATTATGTTAGACAAAAAAATTCAAAAGCAAGAATATTTGTAACTCATAGAATTGATAAAGAAACAAGTGGGGTTTTATTATTTGCTAAAAATGAAGCGTTAAGAAATACTTTACAAGATAATTGGAATGATTTAGTTATTACTAGACAATATATTGCTTTAATTGAAGGTAATATGGAAAAAGATGAAGGCACTATTATATCTTGGTTAAGAGAAACAAAAACTAATTTAATGTATTCTTCACATAAAAAAGGTGATGGTCAAAAAGCAATTACTAAGTATAAAGTTATTGAAAAAAATGAAAAATATTCTTTATTAGATGTTAATATCGAAACTGGTAGAAAAAATCAAATTCGTGTTCATTTTAAAGAAAGTGGTCACCCAATTGTGGGTGATGAAAAATATATGGCAACATCATATGCGATTGGTAGATTAGGATTGCACGCAAGAAAGTTAGTTATAAGATGTCCATTAACTAATCAAATTATGACTTTTGTTGCTAATGAAGATGATATTTTTAGAAAAGTATTTAAACCTAATTTTATTGAAATGAAGAAAAAAGAGAAAAAAATTAAAAAATTAAAAAAGAAATAAATAAATTAAAACAATTAATGAAATAATTTGAATATTTAACTTATTTTTTTTATAATATAAGCGTTCAAAGAAATAGGAACATTAATATTATTATTTTATAGAGAGAAATCGTATGGTGAAAGATTTTAAATATGTATTAATTAGACACTATGGAGAACATAATTGAAATTAGTAGATTATCGTTTACTGCGTTAAAGTTATTAAGTGCGTTTCATAAATGAAATGAATAAAGGTGGTACCACGCTTAAAGCGTCCTTTAATGGTACTTTTTTTATACATAGGAGGAAGATATGGCTAATTATCAAAATCAAAGGGGTACATATGATGCATTTGATGAAGAAGCAATAAGCATTGATAATATTGTTTCAACATTAAAAGAAATTGTTTCATTATATGGATATAATCCTATTCATACACCAATATATGAACAAACTGAATTATTCATGCGTTCTGCTGGTGAATCAAGTGATATTGTCACTAAAGAGATGTTTACATTTTTAGATAAGGGTAATAGAAGTATAACATTAAGACCAGAACTTACCGCAGGGGTAATAAGAGCGATTGTTAATAATAAATTGTACGCAACAAAAGATTTACCTTTAAAATATTATTACTATGGTCCAGCATTTAGATATGAAAGACCTTCAAAAGGTAGATATCGTCAATTTAATCAATTTGGAATAGAATGTGTTGGTGTTAATTCATTTTATAATGATGTTGAATGTATTGCGTTAGGTTATAGTGCTTTAAAAACATTAGGATTTGATGATTTAGTTTTAAAAATAAATACATTAGGTGATGAAAAATCTCGTTTATCATATCAAGAAGCATTAAAAGAATATTTTAAAGATAAAATTGATTTAATGTGTAATGATTGTAAAAGAAGATATGAACAAAATGTTTTAAGAATTTTAGATTGTAAAGATAGTGAAGATCAAGAAATAATTAAAAACGCTCCTAAAATGAGTGATTATCTTACAGATGAATCAAAAGAATATTTTAACAATGTTTTATCATTATTAGATGAACAACAAATTCCATATCAAATAGATGATACATTAGTTCGTGGCTTAGATTATTATTCTCATGTAGTCTTTGAATATCACTACACTACTAAAGATGGAGTATCAGTCGGCGCAGTAGGGGCAGGTGGACATTACGATAATTTAGTTAAAGAAATTGGTGGTCCAACTTGTTCATCTGTTGGTTTAGCATTTGGAGTTGAAAGAATAAATACTTTATTAAAGGATATAAATAATGATGATAACAAACCTTATATTGATGTATTTATTATTCATATTGGAGAAGTTGCATTACAGACAAGTTTCTTACTTGCTCAAGAATTAAGAAATAATTTTATAAAAACTGATTTATGTTTGGAAAATAAATCAATATCTTCTCAATTTAAAATTGCAACAAGAAAAAATGCTTCATACGCAATAATTATTGGTGAAGATGAAGTAAAAACTTATGTCTATCCAGTTAAAAATTTAATAACTGGAGAACAAGTTAATATTGAATATCAAAATATATGTGAATATATTGAAAATCAATTACTTGATAATATTTTGGAGGATTAAAATGAAAATTAAAAGTAGAACACATACTTGTGGTGAATTACGATTAGAAAATGTTGGTGAAGAAGTTACTTTAATTGGCTGGGTAGCAAAAAAAAGAAACTTAGGAAGCCTAGTATTTATTGATTTAAGAGATAGAGAAGGATATACTCAAATACTTGTAAATAATAATGATGAAATTACATCACAAATAAAAAATGAATACATAATTCAAGTAATGGGAACTGTATGTAAAAAAGAAATTCCAAATACAAAACTTCCAACTGGCGAAATAGAAGTAGTAAGTAAATCAATAAAAATAATCAATAGCAGCGAATTAACACCTTTTATTATTGCTGATGAAACTGATGCTTTAGAAGATACAAGATTAAAATATCGTTATCTCGATTTACGCCGCCCAATTATGCAATCATATTTAAAAACTAGATCAAATATTTGTAAATCAACGAGAGAATATTTATCTAATTTAGATTTTATTGAAATTGAAACACCAATTTTAACTTTATCCACTCCAGAAGGGGCAAGAGATTATTTAGTTCCTTCAAGAGTAAAAAAAGGTTCATTTTATGCTTTACCTCAATCTCCCCAATTATTTAAACAATTATTAATGGTTGGTGGATTAGAAAGATATTATCAAATTGCTCGTTGTTTCCGTGATGAAGATTTACGCGCGGATAGACAACCAGATTTCACTCAAATTGATATAGAAACATCTTTTATGGAACAAGATGAATTATTTACATTATTTGAAGGTTTATTAAAGAAAATATGGAAAGATGTAAAGAATATTGATATCGAAGTTCCATTTAGAAGAATGCCTTATATCGAAGCAATTGATAAATATGGATCTGATAAACCAGATACTAGATTTAATTTCTTATTACAAGATATAAAAGATCTATTTAAAGATATTGAAAATGAGTCATTTAGAAATTCTCAATCAATTAAATGCATTGTTATTGATAATGTTGCTAATACTACATCAAGAAAAAATATTGATGAATTAAGTTTAATAACATCAAAATTTGGAATTAAATCACCTATTGCTATTAAATATTTAAATGGTAAACTTGAAGGTAGTTTTACTAAATATTTTACTGAAGATATTTCAAAAAAATTAATTGAACAATTATCTTTAAAAGAAAATGATTTAATTTTAATTTGTAATGGAAAATATAAATCAGTTACATCAAGTTTAGGTGCTTTAAGAAATTTCTTTGCTAAAAAATTAAATTTAATTCAAGAAAATACCTTTGATTTCTTGTGGATAGTGGATTTTCCATTATTTCAATATGATGAAGAAACACAAAAATATTCAAGTGAACATCACCCATTTACTAGACCAAGAGATCAAGATTTACAATATTTAGATACTAATCCATTAAAAGTTTATGGTTCTTGCTATGATTGTGTTATCAATGGTTATGAAACATTATCTGGTTCATTAAGAATATACGATCAAAAAGTTCAAACAAAAATCTTTAATATTCTTGGATTCACTGATGAACAAATAGAAAGAAAATTTGGTTTCTTCAATAATGCTTTAAAATATGGTACACCTCCTCATGGTGGTGGAGCATTTGGATTAGATCGTTTAACAATGATTTTATCTAATACAGATAATATTAGAGATGTTATCGCATTCCCTAAAAATTTATCTGCGACTTGTCCAATGTCTAATGCACCATTACCAGTTGATGAACAACAATTACTTGATTTAGGTATTGAAGTAATGAAAAATGATGGTGATAAATAATGAAGTTTTCTAGTTACTCTATTTCCAATAATTTACTTGAAGCATTATCTTCATTAAATTATATTGAAGCAACTAAAATTCAAGAAGCAACCATAGTTAAAGCATTAAGAGGTAATTCTTTTATTGCAAAATCTGAAACTGGATCGGGTAAAACACACGCATATTTAATACCTTGTATTGAAAATTTAGATAAAAGTCTTAATTCAATTCAATCAATTATTATTGAACCAACAATTGAATTATGTAATCAAAGTCAAAAATTTGCTGAACAAATTTCTTCATTAACAAAAGACTTTAGAGTAATTAATATTGCTCAATCAAGTTATAAAAAATATGAAAAATTATCTTTAGATCGACCTACAATATTAATTTCAACTGTTGGTAAGTTAAAAGATTGCTTACTTATTAATAAAAATATTGAGATACAATATTTAAAAAGTATTGTTTTAGATGAAGCAGATATGTTACTTGAAGGTGATGATTCACAAGATATTATTTTATTAATGGATAAAATAAACGCTAAACAAAAACTTATTTTTACTGCGACTATGAAAGAACATCAAATCGCATCATTAAAAAAACTTTTTAAAGTTAATACTATGATTGATGTTAGTAAATCAACATACACTTCTAAAAATGTTTCTCATCATTTTGTTGATATAAAACATAAGCCACTTGATGAAGCATTAATCACATTTTTAAAAACTGAAAATCCATATTTCACTTTAGTATTCGCTTCTAAAAAAAATGAAATTACAAAAATATATAAATCATTAAATTTAAAAGGAATTAAATGTGCATTGATTACTTCTGATATGTCATTAAGAGAAAGAAAAAATACTCTTAATCGCATTAATTTAGGTGATTTTGAAATTGTTTTATGTTCCGATTTAGCATCTAGGGGAATTGATTTTGAAAAAGTAAGTCATGTTATTTCTTTAGATATACCAACTAATATTGATTATTATTATCATCGTTCTGGAAGAACTGGTAGATATAAAGATAAAGGTGATTCATATATATTTTATGATGATGAATTAAATACAAAACAAAAAAATACTTTAGAAAAAAAATTATCTTTTGATTATTTAATTTTAAGAAATGAAGGATTAAAACAAGATAAAAAACATACTAAACAACCAAAAAAGAAAAACGAAGCATTAGAAAGTGAAATAAAAAAAGAAATTGCTAAAGTTCGTTCTAATAAAGTAAAACCTAATTATAAAAAGAAAATGAGAAAAGCAGTTAAAAAAGCAATTAAAAATCATAAAAGAAAAATAATTATGGAAAACTTAAAATCAAAAAGAAAAGCAATGGCAACTAAGGATTAATTATAACCTAACTTATTAATTAATAAGCATAATTTATTGATTGAATTCATACTGATTTTATTATCAAAGTCGGTATGAATTTTTTTGTTAATGTTATCTAATGATAATAAATATGCGACATTTTTTTGTAAATATGGTAAAAAAATTTGTATTTCATAATCATAAAAAATAATTCCAAATTTTAAAGCAAACATTTTTGCAGATTCAAAATTTAATTTTCTTATATAAGAAATTATAAAATTATTAAGCATATGCTTATATATATGAAAAAAGATGTAATTTGATATCACATCTTTTCAATTTCATTAATTAATTCTTTTAAAGCATCTTCTTGTTTTATTGTTTTTATAACTTTTCCATTTTTAAATAAAGCATAAGCATTTTTACCACCAGCAAGACCTATATCTGTATGTTTTGCTTCTCCAGGTCCATTAACTATGCACCCCATAACTGCAACAGTAATTTTTTTATTTACTTTTTCTAAATATTTACTAACTTCATTTGATAATTCCACTAGATTTACTTGAGTTCTTCCACAAGTAGGACAAGAAATTAAAGAAGGAAAATTATCATATAAATTTAAATCATTTAATAATCGTTTACAAGCAATTATTTCATCTTTTGGATCACAAGATAATGAAATACGAATCGTATCACCAATTCCTTCTAAAAGAAGTGGAGATAATCCCGCTGCAGATCTAATTAATCCAATATCTTTTCCCCCAGCTTCAGTTATTCCTAAATGTAACGGATAATTAAACTTTTTACTTGCTAAGCGATATGCTTCAATCGAAGTTAAAACTGATGATGATTTAAGAGATATTACTAAATTATAAAATTCTTTTTCTTCAAAATATTTAATATATTTTTCAGCAAGTTCAACAATTCCAATCGCTGTTACTTTATCATCATTTTTTTGTAATGTTTCTTCATCAAGTGAACCAGAATTAACACCTATTCTAATCGCAACATTTTTTTCTTTTGCTTTTTCAATAATTTTATCTACATTTTCTTTAGAACCTATATTTCCTGGATTTATTCTTATTTTATCAATACCATTATCCATTGCTAATAAAGCAAGTCGATAATCAAAATGAATATCTCCAACAAGGGGTATTTTAATTTTTTGTTTAATGAATTTAATTGCTTCAGCATCTTCTTTATCCATTATTGAAACTCTAATCATTTCACAACCATAACTAGTTAATTCATTAATTTGTTTAATAACTTCTTCATAATTAGAAGTTTTAATATTACACATTGATTGAATAATTACTTTATTTTGACCACCGATAGTTAAATTACCGATTTTAAATTGTCTTGTTTTTGTTCTTTCCATTTTATCACCAATTAAATATTAAACTATAATTAAAAAAATATAAATAATTTCATATTTTATTGTATAATAAATAAAAAAAGGGGAAT